>CAJBHN010000001.1 GCA_903952805.1 uncultured Myxococcales bacterium
CGGTGGCGCTGACACCTGAGGTATCGGGCAGATCCCGAACCGTGTGCTCAGTCGGTTGACCTCCACGTGGTGACCGATGGGAGGAGAACCTACACAGACCCACATAGAAACACACCATCACAGCCCGACGACGGACGACGGACCACGGACGTTGCCGGGGCACGAGACCATCGCCGACGGCGTCGACGGCGGCGACGGCGTCGACGCCGGCGTCCCCGTCACCAGGTCCAACCCTGGCGCGCGCCCGCCGGGGGCCAAGACCGACCCCCGCCCCACGCGGCGCCCACGGCTCCGGCGAGCGTCAGCCGACCTCGCGCATCGCCTGCCCCAGGCGCGCCAGACCCTGCTGGATGTCGTCGTCGCTGACGCACAAGGGCGGCGCCAACACGATGCGACCCGGCATGCCCTTGCCCAGGCGCAAGCCGCGGCGCAGGGCCCCCTTGCGGATGGTGTCGGCGCGGGCTTCGTCGCCGACGTCGACAACCTGCCACAGACCGCCGCCGTGACGACGACCGCCAAGCTGGGCCTCGTCGACCGCGGTCGCAAACGCGATGCCGCGATGGTTGGTCAGCAGCGTGCGGGCTTCCAGCAAGTGGTGGTGGGCACGTTGGATGCTGATCTCGTCGCCATCCCAGGTCGAAATCAGCGTCAGGGGTTTGTCGACGTAGTGGGCGTCGTCGACAAAGATGTGGCCGAGCTGGCCGCCCGAGTACCACAGCACCGCGTTGGGCGACAACGGCAGGCCGTCGGCGGCCCACAGATTCGGCGCCAGGCGCCCCAACGACGACGCGGTCTCCACCGCCACCACCGGGATGCCCGTGCGCTTGTGCAAGGCGTTGAGGGCGACCTGGAAGTCGTCAGGCAGCATGTAGCCCGAGCGCTCGCCAACGAGCTCGACGACCACTCCGAGGACATGGTCGGCGCCGACCTTCTGCACCACGGCGTCGATGGCGGCCATGCTGGCGTCGGTGCCAGCCTCGGCAGGGTGGGGCACCCGTGGCCAGTCGAACCAGCCGTAGGGCATTTGCTCGCCCGAGGGGTCTGACAGCGAGCGCGCCGCCGCCGACGTATGGCCCACGTATTGGCGCTCAAGGCCGATGACGACGTCACCCTTCTTGCGCTTCACCCGCAGCATGCGGATGCATTTGTCGACGAGCTCGGAGCGACCCGACGTGAAGTACGTGTGGGCCAGCCCCTTGGGACCCAGGTGCATCAGCGTCTCGCTGTAGCGCACGATGTCGGGCGTGGCCCAGTTCGACAGCGTGAGCTTGGTGCCCACCATGCGCGTGAATTCGCCATCGAGCAGCGCCTTCACCAGCCGCGGATGACGAGGTCCCAGCGGCGATTGCACGCCGCTGGCCCAGTCGATGGTGGGGGCGATGCCGACGTGCGAGTGAGACGGCGGCTCAGGCAGCGCCGTCGGACAGCGGGGACGACGCAACGGGATCCGATAGTAGAGGGCCTGACCGCTGCGGTCGCCGTATTGGTTGCCGCGGAAATGCTCGACGGCGTAGGCGCCAAAGAGGCGGTTGATGGCGCCCATCTCCTTGGTGAAGCCCAACCGATTGCGGCCGGTCATGTAGTGGTAGCGGAAGCTGCCGTCGGCACGGGTCAGCTCGGCGACGCGCATCACCTGGGCGCCCTTGAGATGGCGACCGAGGCCAGCGCCGCGCGCCGTCGACACAATGGTGATGTTCGACGAGTAGTAGGTGTTGTGGCGGCCGTTCATGACGTCGTCGCGGGGGCCGTCGGACTTGTAGTGTTCAACGGGACCGCCAAACGCATAGCCCAGCACGCGCTCGCCGCCGTCGGTGTAGCGCACGAGGATGACGCCGACGCCACCCTCGCCCTGCACCATGCGCCGCAGGTCGTCCTCGCTGTCGCGGCGACCCTCCTCATACGTGGCGTCTTCGATCGCGACGATCTGCTCGGCGTAGTCGGCCCACTCGGTCGGATCGAGCACGACGACGCGGGCGCCGAGCACTTCGGCGAGCAAGCGCACGGGCTCCAGACCAATGCGCGCCGTCAACTCCTCGTAGGCCACCACCGGGCGCTCGGCCTTGTCGATGAGCTCAGAGGCCTGGCGCAGCCGCTCGATGACCATGGTCGGCGACGCCCATGCCCTCTCCTGGCCCGTCAGGCGGCGCAAGGCTTCCTCGACGAGCTCGTCGTTGTACTGCCCCTCCATCGCCAACACGCGATCGCACACGCGCTCCAGCGGACCGCGGGGCAAATGCGACATCCAGCGCAGCAGCACCGGCGGGTCTTCGCTGAGGGCGTCGTAGTTCTTGGCGAACGGACCGCCCGACTGACGCGCGCTCTCGCCCATCGTCGTCGTCGAACCCTCTTCCCATTTGGGGGCGACGTAGCCCTCCATGGCCTCGCGCTGCTTGGCGGGATCGACGCCGCGAGCCTTCATGGCGATGGCGCTCAACCCCTCGCGCACGCCGCGAAACAGCAGGTCGAGTTCCCGCTTGTCCCAGGCGGCGTTCAAGCGGAAGCGCACCGTGCGCTCGCCAGCGATGTAGGCCATGAAGCCACGATAAAAACGCTGATTGATCAACTGGTTGGCCAATCGCGCCGACGGCAGATCGAACGCAAACACCCAGCCGATATTTCGGGGATTCATCACCAGCGCCGGGTAGTCGAGAGCGAGGGCCCACAGGCGGTCTTGCACCTCGGTCTGGATGCTCTGGGCGCTCTCCTCGAGGATCCCCTCGGCGTGCAGGCGACCACGCAGCAGTTGAGCGACGTGGGCCGGCGCTGGCCGCGGGTCGGGCCACACACTCAAGCAGGCGCCGAGCTGGGCCTTCTTGGCCGTCGTGATGCAGTCGGGGCCGTCGTGCTGACCGAGGGCGTTCTTCAAGTTGAAGAGGCTGTGCCACCAAAACGGACCACCGGTGCCAAAGCCGACCTGCACCTCGTCAAAGACCAGGGGCACGCCCAGGCCGCGGGTGACGGCGCGCAAGCCGTTGAAGAAGCGGGCGGTGGCGTAGTTGTCGCCGCCCTCGCCCTGCATCGGTTCGGCGATGACGCAGCAGACATCGCCAAGGGCAATCTGCTGGCGCACCGCCACGAGGGTGTCGATCTCGGCGCGAATGAGGGGGTCGCCCTCGTCGTCGGGGACGGCGCCGCTGGTCCAGGCCTTGACCCACGCCTCGCTGACTTCAGGCTCCTCACGGGGATCGGCCCAGCGCGGAAACGGCACGAACGAGGCCTCGTAGCCCTTGAACTCAAAGGGCGTTCGCTTCTCGGGGTTCCACGTCGCGTGCAGGCTGACGAGGGTGCGACCATGGAAGCTGCCCTCAAACGCGATCAGGCGCTTGCCGCCGGGGCCATGCAGACGGCACAGGTCGTAGGCCTTCTCGTTGGCCTCGGAGCCACCCGCCGTGTAGCTGACGTGGCGAATGCCAGGCCAACAATGCTTGGTCAGCAGGCGCGCGTATTCCTCAGCGGGGCCCTTGTCGGCGCCGATGGCCTCGGTGTCGGGGTTCTGGATGACCGCGTCGCCGAGCAGACCGTCGTCGAGGGCCCGCAAAAAGCGACCGGGGGAAAAGCCCAGCCCCACTGATGCAATCTGGCTGCCGGCGTCGAGGACGACGAGGGAGTCGTCGTCGATGGATGCCATGTACGCGCCATCAGACCACCCGAGGTCGATGATGGGTTCCTTCTTCTCCTTGGGGATGAAGTCGCCGCGATAGAGCCGGCGCAGCATCGCCTCGGAGCGGGGCAGCTTGCCGCCAGTGGGGCGACGAATCTGCTTGGGCTGCAGGCGCAACAGGAACACCGGGTTGTCGCGGGCGATGTCGTCCAGGAGCGACGTGAGGACGAGCAGGCAAGCATTGGCGTCGTCACCGTCGGCGTCGTCGACATCGGGCACCGTCAAGACCAGGTGGGGCTCTTCAACACGGGCCCAGGGAGCGAGGCGCTGCAGCAGGTCTTCAGCCTCCAACAGGTTGTCTGACACCGTCAGGTCGGTCAGCTGCTCAAGGGGCACCAACACATCGGGACCGCGGACGTCGTCGACATAGACCCGGTAGCGCTCGAGCAGGGCCTCGACTTTGTGGCGCAGCGTGAGCCGCTCGAATTTGAGCTTCAGGCGTTCCTCGCCAGCGCGAAACGCCGCCTGAAACGGCGGGTCGATCTGGATGTCGCCGATGTCGCCTTTGAGGATGGCGACGGGAAACGTCGTGAAGCGCGATGCATCGACGCCGGCGGGGCGCTGGTTGCCGCTTTTGCCAATACCGCCAAAGGGCAGCTTGCCGTTGGCGTTGTTGGTGCTGCGGTTCCAGTTGACGCAGCCCGACTTCGTCTCTCGGAAGAAGCGCTCGAAGCGGCCCTGGTCGACGGTGAAGATGCTGTTGGCGAGGCCGTAGTTGAGGGCGTTGGTGCGCTCAATGGCGTGGTCAAGGTCGCGGATGACCTCGACGGCGAGGTCGGGACCAAAGAGCTCTTCGTCGAGATAGCCGGGGGCGTCGTTGGTCGACAGCAGGTGGATCGACGGCGTCACGAAGGCACCGCCGGGCAAGACCGCGCCCGCCAACAACGCCTCGCAGCCGGCGCCCTGCGCATGGCCCCGCAGCCTGACGAAGCGGTCCAGGGCATCCTTGGTGGCCAGGGGCCCAAAGGCCGTGGCGAGGTCCATCGGGTCGCCGGGGCGCAGCTCGCGAGTGGCGGCGACCAGGGCGTCGAGAAAGGGCTCGGCGACGCTCTCGTGCACCAACAACCGCGACGTCGCCGTGCAGCGCTGACCAGTGGTCAAAAACGCGCCCTGGATGACGGCGGCGAGGGCCTGGGGCAGGTCTGCGTCCTCCATGACGACAGCGACGTTCTTGCCGCCCATCTCCAGCGCCGCGATCTTGTTGGGCTGATCAAGGATGGCCTCGCTGATGGCGCGGCCCGTCTTCCACGAGCCGGTGAACAAAATGCCGTCAACGTCCCGGTGGACCACCAGGGCACGGCCGACGTCGCCACCACCCTGCACGAGGTTGAACACCCCCGGCGGCAAGCCGGCCTTCTCGATGCAACGGGCGTACAGTTCGCCGCACATCGGCACGATTTCCGACGGTTTGACGACGACGGTGTTGCCCGTGGCCAGCGCCGGGATGATGTGGGTGTTCATCAGGTGAACGGGGAAATTGTAGGGCCCAAGCACCGCGAGCACGCCCTGGGGGTGGGGGCGGGCCTCGCCGGGGACGCCGTCGGGGCGCAAGACGGCAATGCGTTTGAGGCCATCGCCGAGGGTCAAGGTGATGCGGTCACCGAGGGCCTTGGCCTCGATCAGCCCTTCGCGCACCGGCTTGCCCATCTCGCGAGCGATGGCGCTGGCGATGACCTCGACGTGCTCGTCAAACGCAGCCTTGAGCGCCATCAGGTGGGGCGTGCGCCCCTCGACGTCGAGGGCATGCCAGGCCTTCTGGGCCTTGCGTGCGGCAGCGACCGCGACGTCGACGTGGCCGACATCAACACCAGCGCGAAATACCGGCGCAAAGTCGCGAGCCGGGTCATGGCTCTCGACGACGTCGACACCGCCGGCCTTGCGCCAGGCCCCGTCGATGAAATTCCCGCGACCATCAGTGGCAACACCGGGAGAGACGACGGAAGCAGACATGACGACCTCGGGGTAGATGGGAATCAACACCGGACAGTTCCCGTCGGCAGCTTGGCCGTCAAGGGCTCAGCGTCGTCCGAGCCAGGCCCCGCTCGTCGTCAGCATGGACGGTGACACCTTACTTCCTGCGGACAGCCGCCCCCTGACGCAGCGCATCAACCGGCAGGTTGACGTCGGCAGCCGCACGCTGACGCCATGAGCGACGGAGGCGATGTCGACGTCAAGCCCGGCGTTCGCCAAACCACAACTCAATGACCTCAACCTCGATCTCACCGGCGGGGCGCTCCACCGTGACGAGGTCGCCAACGCGCTTTCCGAGCAACGCCCTCGCCATGGGGCTGCGCCACGAGATGGTGCCTCTGGCAGTATCGCTCTCACCCTCGCCGACGATCTGCCATTTTTTGCGGTCGCCGTCGTCGCCCTCGATGACGACGGCGCTGCCAAAGCAGACCTTGTCGCCATTGAGCGTGGCAGGGTCGACGATCTCGACGTCCTGCAGCAACGACGAGAGATATTGCAGACGCTTGTCGATCTCGCGCAGCCGCTTCTTGCCGTAGATGTACTCGGCATTCTCGGAGCGATCGCCCTCGGCGGCGGCATTGGTCACGCCGACGACGACCCGGGGACGCTCAACCTTGGAAAGCTGCTCATACTCGGCCAGCAGGCCGCGATATC
>CAJBHN010000002.1 GCA_903952805.1 uncultured Myxococcales bacterium
CTTGTCCATCAAGATGACGCGGGCCTGCACGATCTTCCATTCGCCGTTTTGACGAGCCACTTCCATGTCGACAGCGTGACCCTTGCCCGGCTCGACGACGTCCTGGAAGAAACGCTCGGTCTCCAGCACGATCTCGCGCAGCTTCTGCATATCCTTGTCGGACACGTCGATGCCCTGCACCGAAACCTTGCCGTGGGTACCGGCGTTGCCGTCGACGATGGCGACGTTGGTGCGGTCCTTCTCGATGAGGCCTTCGGTGGCCTTGCCGCCGTCAACACCGCCGCCAAAGCCCTTCACGAGCTGGAAGGTGACCTGGTTGCGCGCGCCGCTCTCGACGTCGCGGGAGATCATGACGCCCGAAATGTCGGGCGTCATGCAGGCCTGCACCACGCAGGTGGGGCCGACGTGCTTGAGGAAGAACTGCTCAGCGACGTTGTTTTCGATGGGCTCGGGCATCCACGCCGATTCGACCACGCCGATCGCCGACGCCACCCGGGCCGGGCCCATGAACGCGTTGTGGGCTTCGTAGGCGGCCTTGATCTTCGCCGGGTCCTTCGTGGCGTTGGCCGCCGCCAGAGCGTCGAAGGCCTTCGTCGTCACGTCTTTGCCGAAAATCTCGTTGGCCACCTTGCGGTCGACGTAGCTCTCGTACTGGCCCGCACCGCTCTTGCCCGGACGGTCTTCCGCCGTGAACGACGAACGAAAGATGATTGAGCCCGTGGCGGCCTCAGACAACGCAGCGTTGTCCATGATGTTCTTGTAGAGCGCCTGACCCGCAGCCGTGAGCTTCGGTGTGCCGCTGCTCTTGTCGAGCAGGCTGCCCTCAAGGGCCTCGCGCGTCTGCGTGACGAGCGTTTCGCGGGTCTGCTTGCGATAGGATTGGTCGGTGTAGAAGGCCGACTTCATGAAGTTGCGGTCGTCGACAACGCCCACCTTCGGGTCGTTCAACCACACCGCGTCCCACGCCTGCGACAACGTGCGGCCGTCGGGCAGCTTCGCGGCGTCGAGCAGGTCGGCCACATCACCGGGGGTGATCTGCGAACCGTCGGGGATATGCGCCTTGAGCGTGGGGTGCTGCGACAACAGCGCGAGCACCGTGCCCTTCTCGCCCGCGAGGTGGCGAGCGTGGATGCCCAACGTCGACAGCTCCTTGAACGTCGGCACACCACGGCCGATGCCCTTCACTTCCTCCTGCGGGATGTAGATCTCCACCTCCCGCGTCGCGCGCTGCTCGTTGATGATCGCGTCGTGCTTCGCGGCCACCTCGAACGCATCCCCCGCCGACGTCGGCTTGAGGAACGTGATCTTGCGGTTCACCCCCGGGCGCAGCTTGTCGAGCTCGGCCTCGACCTTGCCGATGCGGCCTTCCTTCTGCGCCTCAGCCACGGTCATCATCGTGAAACCGTCGCCGGTGTCGTCGACGTAGATGCCGCCTTCTTTCCCGGCGTTCTTGAAGAACTCGGCGTACTTCGTGCGCAGCTCAGGCAACGCCACCACGGGAATGCCGTTGTTCATCGCGTACATGTTGAGGTGGCTGTTGCCGCCTGGCGCGTGGGCCGTGTCGACGAAGAGGCCACCGACGGCGACCATCTTCTTCTCTTCGAGCTTGTACAGCACCGCGAGCTGGTCCTTGCTCGTGCCCATCTCGGCGAGCTGCTTGGAATTCTCGGCGAACACCACGCTCTTGAAGATGACCGGACCAATGCCGTTGAGCACCCGCATGCCCTCGACGTTTTCGATCTTCTTCGCGCCAATGCTCTCTTTGAGACCAACGCGCAGGCCCTTCTCGGCGAGCGCGGTCGCGTAGTGCAGCGGGCTTTGCTTCACGAACTGGTCGATGAACTCGGGGTCGAGCACCGCACCCGACGTCGCCACCGAGGCCGCGCGTTGGTCGGCGTAGTGACGAATGTTTTGCACGGTGCTGGCCACCGCCTTGAGCACGCCGCCCATGAGCTGGCGGTACTCCGACTCCTTGACCGTGCCCTTGGAAAGGGCCGTGTCGACGCTGGCGAGGGCCTTCTGCAACAAGCCGGCGGTGGCCTTGCTGTCGCCTTCGCCCACGATCGCATCCAGGCCGCTGGCCACGGCTGAACGCAGCGCACTCTGCACAGCGACGAGGCACTCGGCCTTCTTGCTGTCGGTGTCGAGGGTGCCGAGGCGGTCGACGGCGGCACCGAGGTGCTCGTTGGCCATGCGGGCCACGTTGGCGTCGAGCTTGATCAGCTCGTGGCGCTCAAAGCCGCTGGCGGTGTTGAACACCGCCGACTTCAACGCCAGGCGCGCTTCGCCCAACTCACGCAGGGTGCTCTTGTCGTCCTTCTTCGCCATCGCGACCATCACGTCGGCGAGCTCGGGCCAGGCCGCGCCGGCGCGGAACAGCTGCTGCTCGAGGGTCTTCAAGCCGGGCTGCTCAGCACACACCGCACGGTACAAGCGACCAGCCATCGCCAGGTTGCCTTCGACATTTGTGCCGAGATTTCGGGGGCTTGCAGCCTTCAAATATCCCACGATCGCGTCGGCGGCGGCCGCACCCTTCGTGAAATCGGGCGTGGGCAGGTCGGTGACACCGTGCTGCTTCGCGAACGTCGACAACGCGTTGAAGCGGTCGGCCAGGCCGTCAAGCTTGCCTTCACGAGCGCTGCTCATGATGTCGGTGAGACCGGCAAACACCGGCCCGCGGGCGGCGGCGTCTCCCTTGGGGAAGAACCAGGCGTTGATCGTGGCCTCGATGTTCTTTGGGGTATCTCGCGAGAAGTTGTGGTGGATCGACGAGTAGGCCGAGGCGGTGGCGCCGGGGGCGACTTCTGTCCAGATCCACGCCGTGGGTGAACGCCCCGACGACATGCGGTCGGCGAACTTGCCTTGATCGGTGAGGATGGTGGCGACGGCGTTGCGCGCCTCGTAGATCTGGTTCGTCGACGAGATCGGGTGCGAAGAGATCACTTCGCGAACAAGGGCATAGTCGCGCTCGCTCTGCGCATCACCAGCCGTGAGCTTCGTCGTCGCCAACATGGCGCGCTGCTCGGCAAGCAGTGCTGAACCGAAGCGGTCGATGCGGGTGGTGACGGCGTCTTCGCGCTGCGAGGCCTTGTCGGTGCGGGCGCGAAACTGCAGCAGGGCGTCCATCATGGCGCCCGAGCGCTGGGTGGGGTCCTTGATCATCGACAAACCAATGACGGACATCGTCGACACATCGAAGAAGCTGCGCTTGCCGGCGGCGAGCTCTTCGACCTGCTTCGTCTGCGCCTTCACGCGGGTGTCGAACTCCTGCTGGAGCGACTTGTGCGACACCGTGTGGTTGTCGAAGGGCTTGAACCAGTCGAACTGGTTCTTGCCGTCGACGGCGTATTCGCGGCGGTCGGTGCTCGTGAGGAACTCGATGTCCTTCGCGATCTCCTTGCCGATGTTGCGCAAAGCGCTCAGGTCGACGACGGCACCAGTCTTTTCCGACAGCAGCGTCGCGAGAGCACCGCGGCGTTCGGTGACGCGGGCATCGCCCTGACCCCAGCCGGCGAGGCCCTTGTTGCCATCGACGTCTTTGTGGGTGGTGACGACGTCGATCAACTTCTGGGCCGCGGCCTTGGCACCCGCCGTGGATTCCGTGCGATCGACCGGGGCCGGAGGCGTGACAGCGACGGTCGCATCAGCCGCGGGCGTCGGCGTCGTGGGCGCAGCGGTCTGCGGCGGGCGCACGGTGCTGACGGGGGACTGGGCCGTGGTGCGGTTGAAAATGGGCATGGGCACTCCAGAGTCTTGGGTGTAGCGCCCCAGGGGGGGATTTGGCTGGATTTTGTCCTGGGTGGTGTGGTTCACACCAAAACGAGCCAAAGTGGGCGCCAGCGCGCTAGACCGGGCGCTGTTGTTGCTGTCGTCGCCTTCGATCGTCGTGGGCAGCCAGCCAGGGAGCGCCCATGCCGACCGCCGCCGCTACTTCTGCTGATCCCGGTTCCTCATCGTCGGGGATTTGGACCGTGCACTCCGAAGCCGATGGCCGCCCGGGCCTGCGTGGCTTTGCCAAGACGAAGGCCGAAGCCGAGACGCTGATGGCCAGGCTCAAGCACGATGACGAAAACGCTGGCGCCGAGTACTGGCTCATCGAGCTTTCCAACAACCAACTCGAAGACTTCAAAGACGCCGGCATGGTCCCGCCCGGGATCTGAGGCGCCGCCATTTTCTGATTCTCTTTCAGCTCGTTACGAGGTTTTTCCATGCCTGCCATTCAGCTCACCAAGCCCGCGCTGCGTGATTTCTACACCGCGCTCGTGCAGAAGCCGTCGGCAAAGGTTGATGCGTCGGCGTTGGATCAGCTGATTGCCATCGTGGGCGACAAGAAGGGGGGCCTGTTTGGCGGCGGCAAGACCAGCGACGATGTAGCCAAAGAGCTCAAGACCGCCCCCGATCTCGAGACGCGTTTGGCCATCGCCAAGAATGGTCTCGACGCCACGGAGACGACCGACCTCAAGGCGTTGTTGGCCGACAGCACCTTCGCTGCTCGCCTTGATCCGGTGGTGTCGAACTTCCTGAAGGCCCTGGTGGGTCTGGAGCCGCTGGCCCGCATCGACTCGATGTCGACGACGGCGACGGTGAACAAGGTGGTCGCCGATCCCAAGAGCCCCGAGGTGCAGGCCGCGGCCAGGCTCAAGGAGATCATCAAGAGCGGCAAGCTGCAGAGCTACTACGACGTCATGATCGGCGCGACGACGAACCCGGCGCTGAAGGCCGAGGCTGAAGCCATCTTCAACGCTCTGCCCGTCGTGAAGCCCGGCATGAGCGGCGAAGACTTTGTGAAGGCCGGCCTGTGGACGATGGCGCCGCGTGGCATCGCGGAGATGCAGAAGAGCGCGCGCTACCTGCCGGGCCGTCAGGTGCTCGTCGAGACCACCGTGTACGCAAAGATCCCTGCGGGCACCTCGCCCCACGACAGCACCAACAACGGCAAGATCGGCAGCTACGACGCGAATGGGTCCAAGGCGATCACGTACCGCGCCACGATGGTGGGCGAAGACCCGGCGAACAAGAACAACTTCCTCGTCAAAGTCGACGGCAACGACACGCCAGTCAGCATCAGCAAGCAGGTCATCTTCAAGCACAACCACCCGCACACGGTGGGCCGCGAGAACATCAAGAATGACACCCAGCGGGACATCCCGTGGAGCTGGGGTTCGAAGTGGAAGGTCGACTACGCCTCACCGCTGGCCAAGGCCAAGATGTGCGAGATCGCGTTGAAGATGGACGAGTTCGTCTCGAAGATCGACTTCACCAAGACCAAGACCGAAGCCAGCACCGGCGCCATCGGCGTGATGTTTGGTCGTGGTGATACGGCGAAGAAGATGGTCGAGATGCAGAAGAGCTGCGTGGAAACCGTGTTCCGCTCGATTGACATGAAGTACCCCAAAGGCACGCCGTTTTCCGACGCGGGCCGCGTCACCGACAACGAGCGAGACGTCGCCAAGCAGGCCATACGCGGCACCGGCATGTGTGTGCAGCAATCGGCAGTGTTTGGCGCGCTGTTGACACCATTCATGGACGTGTTGGGTGTCGATGCGCAGTACCGCAGCGGCAACTGCTTTCGAAACATCAAGGGTTCCGTCGACAACGTATTTGCCCCCGACTACTCGTCGGGCCACGGCTGGTGGCAGGTCACGTTCCGTCCCACGATGGAGATGACGGTCACTGACCGCACGTGGAATCAGGTCAACCTGCCCCTCGACCGCGCCTACGGCTTCCCCTACGGCGACCGCTACGGCTCGTCGGACATTCAGGGCTACGTGGCCAAGCCGGTCGGCGCCACCGACGTCGACGTGTCGGGCAAGGTCAGCGCTGCCACCTTCGAGCGTCAGTTCTCGCGCGCCGGCGACGGCCGCGAAAACCACATCGCGAACACCCAGGGCGGCTGAGCGGGACCACCGGCTGCCGACGCTTTCGTCGACGTCACCGGGGACGGTGGCGTCGCCGACGTCGCGCTTTGGCAGCGCGAGGGCGTGCTGCGTACCTCGACCCGCCGAGCGAGTTCATCGACGTGTTCATCGACGTGTTCGATGCGGAGTTCGATGACGTGTTCGATGCGCGGCGACAGGCCGGTGTTGTCGACGTCGACGACGGCAAAGCACCGCTCGGACAGAATGACGGCTCGAACGACCGTGGAACCACCGTGGAACC
>CAJBHN010000003.1 GCA_903952805.1 uncultured Myxococcales bacterium
GACAACCCCATGGTGATGCCGGCGTTGACGCCGTCGCGCGCCCAGCCGTCCAGCATGGCCAAGATGGGCAGGTAGCAATCAGCCACGCCTTCAAAGAGCCAATCCTCCTCGAGGAAATGCTCATGCTCGGGGTGGTGCAGAAACGGCAAGTGCCCATGCAGGGCAATGACAAGAGAGCTGCTCACGACCGACCCGCCATGGCTGAAGACGACAGCGACGAAGACTTCGACGTCGACTTGGCCGCCGCCGACGTCGACGACGACGGCTTGGCCTCTTCGGTGTGACCCGCGAAGCGAAACGACGACGACAACGGCACCGACGACACCGTGGCTGGCGCCAGCACGGCGTCGGGCAGCGCTTCGCCGCGGGTGTCGAGCGACGCGCCCACCGGCAGCTCGGGCTGCAACAGACCAGCGCCGCGCAAGGTGCGACGGTCGACGTCGGGCTGCAGCGTCGCGAGCCACAACGGACCCGGAGGCGCCGGCCGGGCCGGCGGCGTCAACGCCACGTTGGAGGTGGCGATGGTGACGGGGCCGTCGGCGGCGTCGATGACGAAGCGGACGGCGACGGCGAGGCGGTCGGCGGGGATGTCGACGTACCAACCGGGGGCCAGGCGATCGACGGGGATGGACAACGACGGCTGCTGCTCCAGCAGCTCGGTGGCCGAGGGCGACGCACCAAGGACGTCACGCCACATGACCTCGAGGCGGGTGGCGCCGTCGGGCAGGTCCCAGCGCAGATCCCAGGTGACAAAGAGCCGGCGCGGCTTGACGGCGATCACCCGCACAACGGTGCGCTCGCCGTTGGGCAGAAACGGCCGGGGCTCCCGAAAGCGGGGCAACGCGTGGGGGTCGTCGCTGTCGTCGTCGACGGCGGGCGCTGTCAGCGAGGCCGCCCCCGACTGCGACGACGGCGCCTGGGTCACAAACGGGGCCTCCGACGTCAGATCGGGCATCAGGATCGACAGACGCGCCAGGGCATCCTTCAGCTCGTCTTCGCGCAAGCGCTCCACGTCCCGCAGGCCATGGGCACGCAAAAGCTTCACAAGCTGCAGACGTCGGGGAAAAGGCAGGCTGCGCATGGGCGATCCCTCTGTAGTGCCGTCGACGGGCAGCCATCGAGCGGTCAATCCTCGGAGAGCCCGGCCTGGCTTCGTCGGCGACGAACTTTGCCGGTTCCGCTCCCGTTTCGCGGCAGCACGGTCGACTCTTCGCCGCGCGCCCGCTGCCCTGCTAGCCCACCCCCGGGATGACGCAAAGCGGCGATCGACCAATGTGCGAAAAAAACCTACATGTTTGCCAGCAGGCCCTTTCGCGCCGCAGCGCGCACCAGTACGCCCCAAGCTTGTCGAGGAGTGCTCCATGGTGCTGAAATTGTCGTCTGCCGTCGTCCGCCTTGCCCGAACCGCCCGGGTCGTCACCGCCTTCGCCGTCGCGGTCGTCGCCGTCAGCGCCTGCGAGACGCCTGCCGCCGACGACGGCTTTGGCAAGCCCAAGCCGGTCAAGGACGACGGCATGGTGCAGAAGCCCCAGCCCCTCCCCGAGGCGCCTCCCGATTGGGCGTCGGCCCTCGCAGTCGTGCCCAGCTACGACAAGGCCAGCCAAACCCTGACGGTGCTGTTGAAGATCAAAGAGGGCTTTCACGCCTACGGCCCCGGCGAAGAAGTCAGCAAGCCCGTGGCGCTGAGCATCACCGCCCAAAACGGTTGGGCCATCACCGGCACCGCCGACATCCCCGCCGGCACCAAGAAAGACCTGGGGGCCCTGGGCACCAGCGTCATTCTCGAAGGCGACGTCGCCATCAAGGCCAAGCTCACCCCGGGCACCGGCGCCATCGAGGGCGTGCTGGAGGCCCAGGTCTGCACCGACAAAGCCTGCGACCGACCCCGCAAGCACCCCGTCTCCGTGCCGGCGACCTGAGCGTGAACCACAGCACAGGGGGACCAACACCACCAGATCGGGACGTCGGCGCCGACGGCCATATGAAGCCCGACGCCGACACCGACGTCGAAGTGGTCATGACGTCCCCCGCCGCAGCGCCCGCCACCACCAAGTTGCCCCCCATCGCCGGCGCCGTCGACGGCGTCGCCCTGGAGGGGCCGCTGGTGCCGGCGGCGATCTTGACCCTGGGGGCCCGGGTCGCCGACCTCATGGATCCAGCGACGTTTTCGCCCGCCGGCATCGTCGTCGACCGCCGGGGCACCGTGTCGCTGCAGCCGGCCCCTCTCGACCTCCGCTTCGTGGCCCCCGAAGGACCAAAACGCACCGCCGTCGCCGCCGTCTGGGCCCTGGGCCGCTTCTTGTTGGAACTGAGCCTGGGCCACCCGTTGGCCAACGACCAACTCGCCACCTTCACGCAGGCGTCCCTCACCGCGCTCATCGACCTGCAGGGGCGCCCGCTGGCCCCCCGGCTGGTCGACGTGCTGTGGGCCATGATCGCCCAGGACCCGGCCTCGCGACTGCAGGGCCCCAGGGCCGTCGCCCGCGTCTGCACCGACGCCGCCGCCACCTTTGGCAGCGATGGACTCGCGGCCCTCGCCGCCGCCGCCGCCACCCACAACGGTCCACCGCTGCACAGCACCCGGGAGATGTCGGCCAAGGCCATCCTCGACATCAACGACATCCGCCGACTGCGAGACCCGACACCGGATCGACGCAAAACCCTGCCGCCATGGAGCGGCGCTCCATCGCCCCATGCCACCGCCACCGGCGTCAGCAGCAAGGACGTTGGCGCCACCGTCGTCAACGCCACCGTCGTCAACGCAGCTGGAGTCAACGACGACAGCGACGACAGCGATTTTGAAGTGCTGCGACAGCTGGAGCAACGACGGCTCCGGATGTTGCTGGCCGGTGGCGTGGTGACGATGCTCGCGGTGGTCGCGGGTCTCGTCGTCGCCGTCCGCTGACGCACGCGCATGGGGCTGCCCACCCTGACCCTGTTGCTCGTGTGCGCCGGCCACACCGTCGGCGTCAGCCAGGGCACCGTCGTCGTCAGCCACGATGGCGATAACGATGACGATGACGGCGTCAACGTCGCCGTCGAATTGGTCCTGGCCCGCCCAGACGCCGCTCGCGTCGGGCCCGAGCCCGCCCGCGTCCGCGCCGGCGGCGTGCCCTGCCCGGTCACCACGCAGGCAGACGACGTCGAGGACGACGGCCGGGCCGTACGCCTCGATGCCCACTGTCCACACGACGCGCTGCGATCGGGGGCTGACGTCGTGGTCGAGGTCGGCGGCCTGCAGGCGCTGCCCGCGGAGCACCGGCTGCTGCTGAAGGTCATCGACGACGCCGGCGAGCGAGCCACCATGCTGTGGTCCGAGGCGAACACGGTGACGCTGTCGGTGCGACACCGACAGGTCGTGCGCTGGCCCACCATGGTGGCGTCGCTGGCGTTGCTTCTGACGCTGTGGGGCGCCAGGCGGCCCCTGGGCGCGCTGCTGGCGACGGCGACGTTGTCGATGGCGGGCGTCGTGATCACCGCGCTGCTGGGCCCTCCTGGTGCACCACACGACGCCCTCGTCGTGGTCGTGACCGGCGGCGCACTGCTGGCGTTGCTGGTGTCGCCACCGCCACGGGTGCGCCTGGTGGCCCTCCCCATCGGGGCCCTGCTGTGGTGGCTGGTGGCCCCCCTGGTGGGTTGAGGCCGGGGGTTGAGGCCGGGGGTTGAGGCCGGGGGTTGAGGCCGGGGGTTGAGGCCGCGGGTTGAGGCCGCGGGTTGAGGCCGGGGTTGAGCGTGGGCTCGGGGCTCAGGCCGATCGCGCCTTTGCCC
>CAJBHN010000004.1 GCA_903952805.1 uncultured Myxococcales bacterium
CTTGCGCAATGTCCCGTTCCGACGGACGACCCGCGCGTTGACCAGAGGGAACCCTTCGGGCCCCGGCGGTCCTGCGCCCGATGGCCTGGAAGAGCCGGTTTCGGGCGGTTCAGCGGACAGTGGGCTTGAACAAAAGAGCAGGTTTGCGGGTCGTGCTGCGAGGCGCCGGGCTGGTGGTCGGCCATCTGTGGTCGGCAGGTGGCGCGGGGGGCGATTGAGCACCAGCCCACGGGCGTGCCGTGTTTGTAGGCGAGGATGCCGATGGGGACGCCGCTGTCGATCCGCCCCTTGATCATGGCCTTGCGGCTGGCGTTGTCGCTCTGCTTCGCTTCGACGCTGGTGGCGCGCCAGGCCATGCACCAGCAGTATTTGGGGCCCCCGCGGGCCTCGAAAAGCGTCTCGAAGTCAGACAGGTCTCACCGTTGACGTCGCGAAAGCTGAGATCGCCCATGTTTGGTTCTACGACGAGTGGGGGCGCAGCGCAGCGCGGACGACGGCGGTGGCGTCGGGGCCGTCGCCGTGGATGCAGACAGTGTCGATGTCGCTGCGGCCAGCCAGGGGTGCGGGCGACGGCGGCGGCGACGGCGACGCCAAGCAGCTCAGCCGCCGGCAAGCTCGACGCTCACGGGTGGAGCCTGGGCACGCACATCCGGCAGCGGCTCAGCAGGCCGTCCCGGCAGCGTGTGATCCACGTCTCGCATCATCTCCCGGCAAAACGCGAACATATATCTCAACAGAGAACATTGTTCTCGTTTGGAGATCCCCATGGTGACGCGTCATTTGTCTCGCATCCTCTTGGCCGCAGCTTGTGCTGTCGGTGCGGCGCATCCGGCTGCGGCGGCCGACCCAACCTTCATCTCGGATGAAACCGGGCGCATGCTGCGCGGCTTGCCCGGTTTGGCCATGTTCCAGCGGGATTTCCGCGGCGATGCAGGCCTGGAGGACGTCGGCTGCGGCCCGATCGCAGCAACCAACGCCCTCGTGTGGTGGATGAGCCGCGGCTACGACGACCTCGCCGATGGCTTTCGGACCAGCGACGGACGCATCAACTGGCAAAAGCTCGCCATCCATTTGCGCGAGGACGTGCTTGTCACCGGCGCCGGGTTCGGGGTCGAAACCTGGACCCTGCCGGAATCCATGGAAAACGGCCTCACGCGTTTCGTTGAATCCCAAGGCTACGCCGTCGATGTGGAACGCAAAGTGGTCCATCGCGACGACCTCACCAAATCCATGATCGATATCCGCAACTCCATCGATGCCGGTGAACCGATCATCATCTTGTATGACCCGCTCGATGATCGATCCGATACGACGATCGACGGGATGATGCATTACGGTGTCATTGTTGGCTACGAGGGTGACGACGTGTTCATCCACGACGGCTTGCCCGGTGATTTCACGGATCGCGTGCGGTGGAATATCGGCGAAGGCAACGTCGACCTGTATTTCATGCGTATTCACGGCAGCGGGCGAGCGTCTTCGGCATTTTGCGTGGCTGATGGGGCGCCCGAAATGTACCTGAAGGAAGCGCCGACCAGCTCCACGTTTGGTGGTAGCGCCTTCGAGGACCACGCGCTGCTGGTGCATACAGCCGGTGAACGATGTGGCGTCCTGACCAATGCCACGACGATGGCCATCGATGTGTCCGACCGGAACGAAGGCCGAATCCTGACCCCCGGCGCCCGCGTATCGGTGGAGGTGAGCGCCAGCTTCGGCGGTCGCGCATCGTCATTTCGTGTCGACAATATCGTGACTTGGCTGCACGGCCCCGCAGGCTACGTCAGCATCGACAGCACCGGCCCCGATGTCATTACTGCCGAATCGACAAGCGCTGTCGTATCGACCACCTTGCCATACGATCTGGCGCCAGGACGGTATTCCCTCATGCTCTCCGTTTCCGTCGTCGACGACGGCCGCCGGACCGTGATGCAGGAGGAGACCGGAACCTTTTATGTGTTCGCCGCACCGGCGATCACGGCGGTGCCCACGACGAAAACGGCCTCGCTGGCAGATGCCCCCGGTGCCTGGCGCTCGAAATCGTGGCTGATTCAGCCTGGCAGCGGCTATTTCGATGCGCGTCTGACCGCGAGCGCCATGGTTCAGGTGCGTATCGTGGAATTCGCAGCGAGCGGCGATGAAACCACCGTGGTCAATGAAGTCGTCGACGGCAGTGCAGGAATCCGCCACAGCTGGGTCGACGAAACTGGAACAAGCTCACGCCTCCTCATCGTTGAGCCCTTTATGGCGAGCCGGCCGATTGACGTCAGTCTGACCGTCGATGGCGAAGCAGTAACGATTCTTGGTTGGGATACCCCGTCTGGTCATGCGCGGCTGACGGCCAGCGATGGTCTCATGCTGGACGTCGGCGACAGCGTCGATCTTTCATACACGATGCCGGCCAATTCCTTGGTTTCGGCAACCCTCCAATCCACCACTTCGTCGCTGTTGGCTGCTCGCTCCAGCACACCGGGGTACGTCATCGAAGTCGTTGACGTCCCTGCGGTCGTCGTCGGCGAACGCCTCACCATCGATGCTGCCGCGTCGCCTCACCGTCAGCGTTCAGGCACCGTGGTGGCGCGTCACGATGGCCTGCTGCGTTCACGGGTGCTGTTTCGCATCACAAAGACGGGCCTCGCGGCAGGATTCGTGCTCGACGTCGATGTGGCGAGCGTATCGTCCCGTGAGGCTGGCAGCCTCGTCAACTCGGTCGTCGATCCCGACACGTATCTCTACGATACGTTCTGCAGCACCCGCCGCGTCGACGGGCAACGGCCAGCCGACCATCGATTGGTGCGAGTTCCCGCAGGTCGCGCCCTGCGTCTCACATCGACCTCTGTCACGCGCAACGGCGCGTCGGTTGCGGCTGCAGCGCACGTCGCACAACGAATCCTCGATACCACGGGTCGGTCTCTTCTGACGACCGGCGCCGATGTCGTCGAAATCCCCGCCGCCGACACCGAGCAGACCGTTCTCGTCGAATTCACCGGGCCACAATTGCTGGTTGGTGGCACCGATACCTTGCAAGCGAGGGTCTGCGTCGAATTGCGCTGAACGCCATCGGCTGCGGTGACCACGGTTCGATATCTGCGCCGCCATGACGACGTCCGCATAGACCCCGCTCTCCACTTCATGAGGAGAGCGGGGTTTGTTCATGGCGTCGCTCAGCGAATGCCCTGTCAACGTCTGCCGGGGATGCGCCGAAACCGATCAGCAAGGCTTTGATCGTCATCGACGCGTTTTTGGTGCTCTCGAGCGCCGGTTCGTGCAGACGGTCGAATCGACCAAGTTGCATGGCACCTTGCAGGGCTCCCCACAGCACATAGAGACGCTCGCGCGCGTCGCCAGCAGTCAAAGAGCCTTCACGGACACACCCTTCAAGGAGCATCATCACGGGCTCGAATCGGGCCACCAACATGCGCCATTGTTCACGGGCTTGGTCGTCTGCCAATGCAAAACCGGGATCCCCGAGCCAGCGGTGAAGCAGCAAAAACTCAGAGGGTCGTCGGAGAGGCAAATCACGATACGCCGTCAAGACGGCGACCAGGCGGGTGAGTGCGGTGGCTTCGATGTGTGCCGCACCAGCCGCAACCGCCAAATCCTGCGCCACGCCAACCAGCACACGCGATTGCATGGCCATGAAGAGAGCGTCTTTGTTCTCGAAATACCGGTACAACGCGCTGACCACACAGCCGACGTCAGCCGCAAGTCGATGCATCGTCAAGGCATGCAGGCCTTCACGAGCCGTGAGTGCCAGGGCGCTGTCGATGATGACATCGATCGTGGCTGCTCGGCGACGAGCACGCAGTCCACCGGCGCCGGCAGAGGCCGACGGCGACGATGGGACGGTTCCGGCAGGTGGAATGCGCGACGGCATGGCGTGCTTGTAGCAGTCTGCGCCGAGAATGGCCGGAACCCGTATGTGACGCAGGCTGCCTGCGTGGGAAAAGGTTGTGTCGAAGACGGTATGGCGACGAGGGAATGGCACCATGTTGATTCGCAGGACGTAGGCCCCCCCCTGACGCGGGAATTCTCACGAGCTTTCCCCCTCCGGTTTCTCCCCACCATGCCCCCCTCCGCGACCGTAGCCGCCGGCAACCAGGCCGGAGGCACCATGGCGGTTCGCAAGGTGGCTCGCCCGCGTCGTCGGCCAATGCGCTGAGCACCGCGATGCCATCAACACGTGGCTCGACGACGGCGTCAAGCTCACCAAGGTCAGAAAGCTCCTCCAGCGGCGCGACGGGCGCGTGCCGTATCCATCCCTGCACCGCTTCGCCGCCGAGCACCTGGACTTCGAACTGGTGTGACCTGGTGTGAACTGGTGTGACCTGGTGTGAACTGGTGTGACCTGGTGTGACCTGGTGTGACCTGGTGTGAGCTCAGCGACCATGGGGCGACCGAGACCAACAGGTCTGACAACCGAAGAGGTTCCAACACGACGACGACGACGACGAACGCGACATCAATCCGTGGCCCCCGTTGTGGTCGATTGTTGTATGCAGCCTCGATGCCGCTGCCACCCCGACCCGACCGCCATGTGTTTCCATCGCTGCCGCGGCGTCCGATCCGCGTCGTGCTCGACGGCGTCACGATGCTGCCCAACATCGGCACCATGTTTCGCCTCGGCGACGCCTTTCGCATCGAACGGCTGTTTGTGTGCGGCGGCGCCGACGTCGAACCCCATCGGCGCAAGCTCGCCAAACCCGCTGCCGGCACCATTGGCTGGGTCCCGTTTGAAACAGCCCCCAATGCCTTGAGCGTCGTGCAGCAGGCCCGCGCCGACGGCTACACCGTCGCCGTCATCGAACTCGCCGACGACAGCGTGGCTCCCCATGAGCTTCAGACCGACCGTCCCCTCTGTCTGGTCGTGGGCGCCGAACGGCATGGCATCTCGGCGCCGGTGCTGGCCCTGGCCGACCAACGCATTGAAATCCCCACCGATGGCCTCGGCGGCTCCATCAACCTCACCACCGCCGCCGCCATCGTGTTGTACGAAGCCTCGCGGCGCTACCCGTTGCCACCGACGACACGATGACCGTCGATCAAGGCGCCGGGTGGGGCGCCCGTGACAACGTCGTTGTCGCACCAGCCGCTGCGTGCAGCAGCGCCACGAGCGTGTCTTCGTAGACCATGAGGTCACCCACCTGCGCCTCACCCACCTGGACCACGACGACGTCGGCTTCGCCGAAAAATGGCAACAGCGCGGCGGTGCTGCCACTGAGCGCGTCCCATGGGACAAAGGTGGTGTGCACAAAACTCGCGGCCAGGGCTTCGATGCCGCCGTCGCTCCCCGGACCCGGCGTCACGGGCAAGCCCGAGAGAAACCCGTCGTGCACCACCACCACGCGGCGGCTCAGGGGCGCCAGCGAACCGGTCGAGGCGGAACGAAACGTCGTCACCGCGCTCGTATGTCCAGCGCCGCCATCGAGCTCGTCGACGGTCTGCTCCAGCACCAGGTCGGGGTTGAGGGCGGCGGCGACGTAGGGCTCGTGGAACCCAGCGTGCAAGTACAAGGCGTTCAGCTCGGATTCCCGGAACACATATGGCGGCGTCATGACGACGCGGTCGTCATGCCAGGCGCTGGGGTCGACGGCGGTGACGATGACGCGAGCCTGCACCTGACCGGCCTCGAAACTCCAATGGTCATCGGTGGGTCGAAACACGAAACGCAAGCGGCGGTGAGCGGGCTCTTTGACCGCCAACAGTCGCTTTTTCTCGACGCGCATGGGTCCCCACACATCCAGGACCGGCGAATCTGTCGACGCCGACATCGCTTTCAACGATGCCTCGATGGGTCCCGTGGTCTTGGCGTGGCTGCGCCGATGGGGCGCGGGCAGATATTCAGGGTAGATCGAGGCCTTCGACGGCGACACCGCAACCAGCAGGCGCCGACCGGCGCGAGTGGCCTCGGCGTCGAGGTGCATCATGGTGTGCAGCAGGGCCTTGGCGTCCGGTGTGGTACGGCCATCGATGCGGAACGCGAAGCCACGCGCGCCAAGCACCACCTGCCCCGGCACCGGCGAATCGCGGAAGACGGTGACGTCGATGCGGCTGTCCAACCTGGACAGCATCGCCTTGAAGGGCACCACTGCAAAAATCCAATCGCTCATGTCGTGGCCAAAGCGGCCGCTCAGCAGCGATGACAGCTGCAGGGGCGGCGGTGGCGGCCGACCGCTCACGAATCGATCCTTGGCGGTCCCCAGGCCCACCACGCCCACCGCGCCGGGAAGACCAAGCACCAGCGCCAGGCAACCAATCAAGGTGAAGGAGCCGCCGCGCGTCATGCAGACCTCAGAAGCGGGAGAACATGGGCGCGATGGTGGGCTCGCTCATCACGAGGCTGAGCGCCACCAACGCCAAGACCGTCAGGATGATGAGTCGGGCCACGCCGACAACGACGCCGACGGATTCCGTCAGCCACCGACCGGTCACGACATCGCCGGGAAGAAAGACCGAGGCCGATGCCAGCACCATCGCCAACATATGACGGTGGCTGAGAGCCTCCCACACAGGCACTGGCAGGGGATTACCGAGTTCATGGGGCGTCACCGCTGCCCACAGCAGGGAGCCCGCCTGCTGCAGGCTGTCGGCGCGAAAGACCGTGAACGTCACGACGACGAGCAAGAACGTCAACACACGACGACCAAAGACAAAGCTCACGGCGGTGGTGGTGCCGGTCTCGCGCTCGATGCTCATGATGACGGCGTGCATCAGGCCCCAGACCACAAAGGTCCATCGTGCCCCCAGCCACAACCCCGACACCACAAAGACCACGCACAGATTGCGCACCGTCTTGGCGGTGGTGCCGCGGGAGCCCCCGAGGGGCAGGTAGACGACGTCGCGAAACCACATGGACACGGTGATGTGAAAGCGATGCCAGAAGTCCGTCATCGAACTGGCGCTCAGGGGACGTCGGACGTTCTCAGGCAGCGTGAAGCCGACCATGCGCCCCAGACCGATGGCCATGTCGGCATAGGCAGACACGTCAAATGTGAGCTGCAGCGTGAAGGCGATCATGCCGATCCACGCCGTGCGCGTGCTGAGTTCAGCGACCGGTAAGGCAAATACGCTGTTGGCGACGACGGCGCAGGCGTCCGCGACCATGACCTTTTTGGCGAGCCCCCAGACAAAGCGGGTGGCACCACGCGCGATACCCGGCGCGCTGACGGGCCGCCGATCGAGTTCGGCATCGACACTCGCCAGTCGCACGACGGGACCAGCCAGCAGGCGGGGAAAGAGCATCAAGAACACGGCGAGGTCAAGCACATGGCGTCGCGCCTTGACGGTGCCGCGAGCGACGTCGACGACGTAGGCTGTGGCCTGCAAGACCTGGTACGACAGGCCCAGCGGTAGCGCCATCGCCGTCCAC
>CAJBHN010000005.1 GCA_903952805.1 uncultured Myxococcales bacterium
CGGGAGCAGCGGCGGCGGGAACGGCAGCAGCGTCAACGGCGGCGGCGGGGACCGCAGCAGCGTCAACGGCGGCAGCGGCGGCTGGGACGGCGGCAGCAGGAGCGGCCTCGACCGGCGCGGCGGCGTGCGCGGCAGCGGCGGGCTCAGCGGCAGCGGCGGGCTTGTCTTCCGAGCAAGCGGTCAGAGCGGCAAGGACGAGAGCGATCGCGAAAACAGTCTTCATGGGAAACCTCTTGCGGCGGGGTTAGGCGAAGGATGCATCGGGAGCAACAGGGCCCTTGGCCATGCCAGCGCCTTGCCGGCGAGTCGCCCGTTCGCCACGATGCGGCCATGAGCGCACCACAGCCCATCGCCTTGTCCCCGCCGCTGTGGTCTGCACCGACGGCCGTGCGGCGCCGCAACGTCGTCAGGGTCGTCGACGCCTGGTATGTCGCCTGCGTCTCAAGCGCATTGGGTCGAAAGCTCCCGGTGGCCAGTCAGGTGCTTGGCGTCCCCCTGGCCGTGTGGCGAACGGGGACTGGAGCGCCGGCCGCCGTCCTCGACCGCTGCCCCCATCGAAACGTGCCTTTGTCGATGGGGCGGGTTCGATCGACGTCGCCCCATGGTGGAGAGCTGGAGTGTCGCTACCACGGCTGGCGCTTCGACGGCGACGGACGCCTGACCGCGGTCCCCGGCCTGCCCATCGTCGACGGCGAACGCCTCGATGGTCCCGGTCGCTGCACCGACGCCTACCGAACCGTGGAGCAAGATGGTTTCGTGTGGGTCTGGTTGTCGCCGACCGATCCAACGACGACGCGCTTTCCAACGCCGCCGCGCCTGGAGCAGCTTGCGTTGCAGGGGTACACCCAGCTTCGACACACGCTGCGGGTCAACGGCACGTTGCATTCGACGCTGGAAAACATCCTCGATGTTCCGCACACCGCCTTCCTGCACGGAGGCCTGTTTCGTACCGACGACAAGAAGCATGAGATCGATACCGTGGTGCGGCGACGGCAGGACAGTGTCACTGCCGAGTTCATCGGTGAGCCGCGACCCGAAGGACTCGTCGGCAAAGTCCTGTCGCCGTCGGGTGGAGTAGTCCAGCATTGGGACCGCTTTTTGATGCCGTCCATCGCCCAGGTGGAGTATCGCATCGGCGACGAGAACCATGTGTTGGTGACGACGGTGTGTACGCCCGTCAGCGAGGTCGTGACCGACATGCACACGGTGGTGTCGGTGCGCACCCGACTCCCCATCACGCCGTTGGTCGCGCTGGCGGCGCCCATCGCCTGGCGCATCCTGGGCCAGGACAAGGAGATTCTCGAGGCCCAGACCCAACTGGTCGAACGCTTTGGTGGCGACCGCTTCTCGTCGACGTCGATTGACCTGCTGGGCCCATACATTCTGCACTTGCTCAAGAAAGCCGAGCAGGGGCAGCTCGACGACGCCATCGTGCGCGAGGAGCGCATCAAGTTGCGGGTTTGACCGAGGCGGGGGTGCCTGAGTGATGGCGTCGTGACCCAAGGACGCCGATGGCGTAGGGTGGTCACGTGCGCGTCTGTGACACCTGCGGGGCCTGCTCCGACGACGAATATGAGTTGTGCGGTGTCGATGGCGGCGCGCTGACCGTCGTTGTCCCGGGCTCCCGCATCCTGGCAGGGCGATACCGCCTGGAGAGGCAGCTTGCCCAGGGGGCCATGGGGCAGGTCTTTGAAGCTGTCCACCTCGCTGTGGGCAGCCGCGTGGCCGTCAAGGTGATGCAACCCAGGCAACGCGACGTCCGAGTGGCGGTCCAGCGCTTCCACAAGGAGGCCCGCATGCTGGGCGCTGTGAAGCACCCCAACGCCGTGTTGATCACGGACTTCGACGTCGACCATCGGGCGTCGGGCGCGGTGGCGTTTCTGGTGACTGAACTGCTGCGTGGGCGCTCGCTGGCTGCTCTGCTCGAAGAGCGTGGACAGCTGGGCATTGATGACGTCGAACGCATC
>CAJBHN010000006.1 GCA_903952805.1 uncultured Myxococcales bacterium
AGTGTCCGTCGGGGTCGACTTGGGACGGCCGCGAGTGCAAGCAGCAGGCGACGGTGGAGTGCCCTGCAGGCACCACCTGGAACGGCACCGCCTGCGTGAGCCGATGCCCAGCGGGCACCTCGTGGAACGGCCGGGCCTGCGCGGCAACGACGATCGAGTGCCCGGCAGGCACGAGCTGGAACGGCTCGATGTGCGCGGCGACCACGGTGGAGTGCCCCGAGGACACCATGTGGAAAGGCAGCGCGTGCGAGGACGCGAAGGTGCCGGTCCTGTCGCAGTTAGCGACAGGGGCCGTGCAGGATGGGAAGCGTGCGGGGGAGACCCGACAGGATGGCCGCGGCATCAACTGGGTGTGGATGCCGTCGGGCAGTTTCCACCACGGCTGCGAGCCACAGGACAAGCAATGTAACAGCAACGAGGAGCGCGTGCAGCCCTGGCGCACCCTTGGGGACGGTGCTGCTGTCGTCCTCGGCGACTTCGCCCCAGGCGTCGAGCTGCACGCGTGGATGAACCCATACCGCGGGCTCCAGCGCAGCAGCGTGCAGGGCTTCTGGATGATGCAGACGGAGACGACCGTTGCGGCCTACAAGACCTGCGCGGATGCTGACGTCTGCCCGTCCGACCAGCTCGAAGTCGACACTCCGACGAAGACCTGCAATGGCGCGAACGGGCGCCTTGCCCACCCGATGAACTGCGTCGACTGGTCATCGGCGACGGCGTTCTGCAGATTCGTGGGCGGTCGCCTTCCGACGGCGGTGGAGTGGGAGTACGCCGCCAAGAGCGGGAGTTCGCGTGTCTATCCGTGGGGGGACGACGCCGTCACCGGCCGCCGCGCCAACTTCTGCGACGCCAACTGCGCGACCGCCCTGCAAGCAGCAGACAAAGAGAAGTGGCAGAAGAATGGCTGGATCAACTTCGGCGAGGACGACGGCTGGGCTGGCACCGCGCCGGTAGGGAGCATGCCGGGCGGAGAAACAGTTCACGGGCTGAAGGACATGGCGGGCAACGTATCGGAGTGGACCGCATCAGACTACGGTTCAAGCAGCAAAGAAATGCGCGGGGGGTCGTGGCACAACGATCCGTCGTACCTCCGCGCCTCATCCCGCTCCTGGAACGAGCCAGCCAAGCGCAATGACAACATCGGGTTTCGCTGCGCCCTCGGCGGCCTCTCGGGCGCGTCCACTGGCGACGCTGGCGGCGCTGGGGGCCTCGGCTCCCGCGGCACCAGTGGCAGCGGCGGTACCGGTCTTGGCATCGGCCGCCCTGGCTCTGGCACCGGTCGTGGGAGCGGCGGCAGCGGCAACATCGACCTCGGTGGTCGTGCTAAGGGCACGCCGAAGATCGTCCCCGGCAAGATCGTCTACGAGGGTGGTCTGTCTCGCGAGGAGATCCAGCGCGTCATCAGCCGCGTCATGAGCGAGATCAAATACTGCTACGAGAGGGAGCTCAACAAGGACCCGAACCTCGAGGGCAAGCTCGTGATGTCCTGGCTCATCGGCGGCAGCGGCGACGTCCAGACGGCATCGGCCCCTCAGAACACCTTCTCGGGCAGCTCGGTTCAACCCATCGAGAGCTGTGTCAAGCGCATCATCCAGCGCCTGAAGTTCCCCAGCCCCAGGGGCGGCGGCGTCGTCAAGGTCACCTATCCCTTCGTGTTCGCGAACTCGGGCGGCTGATCGGCGGGCTCGGTATTGGCCGCTCAAACGAAAGCAGGACCCTAGCTAGCCAGGCAAAAAATCAGAAAGTGTGACAGCAGCCCTACACACGCCGTCGGGACCCCGCGTGGGGGGCTTGGAACAACACGACCAGGAACGTTCACGCCGGCAAACTCAGTCGAGCCAGGGGCCGCAGGGTTCTCGCCCGCTGCGCTCTGATCCGTGCCTTATCTGAGTCTGAGGTAGAGTCGGGCCATGGGGATCCCGCGATGTGTCCTTGCCCTTTTTGTGACCATTGCCGCCGGGCCGGCGCTCGCGCAGACGTGGCCGGACCTCACAGACGACGCCGGCGTACAGGGCGGCGGCGAGAACGACGCCGCGCTCATCGTGGGCGTCACGGACTACTACAACCTGCCAAAGATCGACGGCGCCGCGCAGAACGCCGAGGCGTGGCAGCAGTGGCTGCTTCGCTCCCGCAAGGTGCCTTCCACCCGGGTCGAGCTGCTGACGGACAAGCTCGCGACGCGCGAGAAGATCGAAAAGAAC
>CAJBHN010000007.1 GCA_903952805.1 uncultured Myxococcales bacterium
TCGCCTTCGCCCTCGCCTTCGCCTTCGCCTTCGCCCTCGCCTTCGCCTTCGCCTTCGCCTTCGCCTTCGCCTTCGCCCTCGCCTTCGCCTTCGCCTTCGCCTTCGCCTTCGCCTTCGCCTTCGCCTTCGCCTTCGCCTTCGCCTTCGCCTTCGCCTTCTTTGGCCACACCACCGTCGAGCCGAACGTCACTTCCGATAGGCTGGACGCAGCCGACAAACGTCATCACCGTCAACAACGTGACCAATGGCACGAAATGCATCTCACCTCCGGATGGCTCAGACCGTACCACTGGGTGTTCCCACTGGGACCCTTGCCATTGTCTTGTCTCGGTTTGGGAAGGCCATGACTCATCGTGTCCAGATGGACGATTGCGCGAATGGGAGGGCAAGGACCTTCTCTGCCCGGCAACAAGGTTGCCGGCCAACAACGGCAGCGTTGGATGCGATGGGAATGGCCCCGGTGGAGCAGATTTGGGGTGACCAGGCACGCCGCGGTGCACCATCCCTCGCACACCCGTCGTCGCCGGGGTAGACCGCGCCATGCGTATCGTCTTTGGTGTCGACCTCGACGACGGCGGCTTCCCCGGTCCCCTGGGTGCCGCCGGGACCGGGCGCACAGCCGTCCTCGACGAGGTCTGGGTCGGCGTCGACGGGCTGGTCGCCACCCTGGAAGTGCGGCTCGGACTGACCCGCCTGGACCCGCCCGGCAATGGCGAGCGCGCCGCCCACCTCGCCAAAGCGCTGCAATCAGACTCGGCGGACGCGCCGTGGGCCCGCTCGCTCGCCGTCGACCCCTTCGCCACTGCCCGGGCGGTGCTGCGCCTCAAAGACGCCCTGACCATGGCTGGCGTGCCCGACGACGTGGATGTCTCATCGCTGCCGCCACGCCTCGCCGCCGTCCATGCCGCCGTTCACGGCGACCGCCTGCTGCCGGGCCTGCCACAGCGGGCCTTGCAGGTGTGCGAGGCCCTCGAGGCCGGGGACTCGTCGCGGGTCACCCATCTCGAGCACGTGGACCCGCCCGAGGCGCTCCCCCGCGTCATTCGCCGTCTGCTCGACGCCCTGCGGTCCTCCGGTGTCGTCGTCGCGGCCCGGGCCGTGGCCCGGCCGACCCGCCACGGTCATGATCTCGACACCGTCCGAGCCAGCGCCGACAGCACCGACGCCGGCAGCACGGTCCTTGTCGGCGATGGCAGCCTGCTGTTTCTGCGCCCCGACACGATCGACGAGGCCGCTGACGACGTGGCGGCGTTTTTGGCCCAGACGCCCGATGCCGTCGTCATCGGCGCCGATGCCATCCTCGACGAAGCCCTCGCCCGCCGTGGGGCACCCACACTCGGGGCCAGCGGCAACGTCGGCACCGACGCTCTGCTGGCGCTGCTGCCCCTCGTGGTGGCCACCGGCGAAAACCCCGTCGATCCCGAGCGCCTCTTCGAGCTGGTCGGACTGCCGGTGTCACCGCTGCCGCGCTCACTGTCGGGCAGCCTGCGCCGAGCCCTGACCGACACCCCGAGCCCCACGGCCACGGCGGTTCTCGCCGCCGTCGACCAGGCGCTGACCCACCGCGAAGAGACCCTCGGCAAGGACGCCCGCGAGCAGCTGGCCGATCGGCTGGCGCTGGTGGTGCCCGCCTGGGCGCCGCATCTGCACCGTCCCGTCCGCGCCATCACCGACCAGGACGACGACAGCGACGGCAGCGACTGCAGCGACGACAGCGAGGACGACGACGGCGACCGCAGCCTCAGCGTCGTCCGCCTGCGGGAACGAATCGTCTTTCTGCTGCAGCTGCTCTTTGGTCGGCAACGCCAGGCGTATGGCGACGAAGAACGCACGCCGTATCGCGCCGCGATTCGGCAGGTGACCATCGCGCTGAAACTGCTGGACGGTCTGGGCTTGCAGCGCTTGTCGGCGCCGCAGGTGGCCCGCCTGCTCGACAGCGCGACCCGCAGCGTGCGACCCGACGCGCCCTGGCCCGCCGAAGCCGGGCTGCGCCACCTGCGCCGACCGGGGGCGATGTGCGGCCCGGCGCCTGTGGTGGTCTGGTGGAATTTCACCCGTGAATCTGGACGCTTACAGCCTCGAATCCTCTTTGCTTCCGAACGCCAGCGCTTGCTGGCCCTCGGCTTTGATCCCGGCAGCCTCGACGCCCTCGCCGCCGCCCACGCCGATGCGGCGCGACGTCCGCTGTTGTGGGCGACGGAGCGCTTGCTGCTGGTGGCTCCCCAGAAAACGGCCACCGGCCGCGAGCAACACCCCCACCCTCTGTGGGACGAAATCGTCGCCCGCATTCCCGCGGCAGAGCGGCGACCCGCCTTGCGCACCCTGGTCCGCCCCGACGACAGCGGTGGCGCCCGCGGTCTGATGCCCCGGGTCGCTCCCGTCGACAAACCGCTGCCCCGCTCCCGTTCGCTTCACGTGTTTCCAGCCGGCCTGGTGCATCCCCGCGAAGTGACGTCGCCGTCGCGCGAAGAACTGCTGCTTGGGTGTGGTCTGCGCTTTGTGCTCGACGAGCGCGGTGCCACCGGTCGCAGCTTTCGCCTCAAGCGCGGCGTCACCTTGGAGGGTGACGTCGTTCACGCCGTCATCGGCGCCGTCTTGTTGGCCGGGCCGACCGGCATGGTCCCCACCGCTGACGACGCCACGATCATGGCGCAGGCCCGCGCCGCCTATGACGCCATCGTGGGCACCATCGCCGGCGCGTGGCTGCGTCCGGGTCGCGAGCAAATCCTCTTGCGGGTCCGCGAGCGCGCCGCGCGCGCCGCCGTGGCGCTGGTCGCCCTGCTGCGCGACAACCAGTTGGCGGTCCGCGCCGTCGAGCAGGAGGCGGAGAAGGAACTGACGACGGTGCTGCACAACGTGCCCACCTCGCGCATCCTCAAGGGCACCCCCGACCTGGTGGTCGAGGGCACCGACGTCGACGGGCGTGTCTTTCCCTTTGTCATCGACCACAAGACGGGGCGCGAAGAACACCGACGAACGCTGCTGCGGCTGGGCGTGCCTCTGCAACTCCTCGACTATGCCCGGCTCGTCGGCGACCCGCTGCAAGCCCCCACGGGCTTTGGCTACTTCATCATTCGTTCGCGTCGACTGCTGACCGCCGACCTGCGCATTCGCGGCGTCGACCACGTCGGCAGCGATCGCAGCGCTCGCGAAGGCTGGCGCCTCATCGAAGCCGCGCGGGCCCAGGCATTCACCCGCCTCGCCGCCGGCACCGTCTCCGCCCCCGGCGCTGACGGCGTGCCGCTGACCGATATCCAGATCGACGTCGACCAGCAGGGCGTCGAACGCCTGGTCATCGGGCCGCCGTGCGCCTGGTGCCGCGCCGACGTCATCTGCGGCCGCGCCCTGAAGGACCCCAATGACTGATTTACGCGTCATCAGCGCCGGTGCTGGCACCGGCAAGACCCACCGCCTCGCCCAGGAGTTGTTGGCGGCGTTGACCGACGCTGCGGCTCCCGTCGAACCCGAGGGCGTCGTCGCCGTCACCTATACCCGCAGCGCCGCTGCCGAACTCGAAACGCGCGTGCGCACCGCCCTCATCGACGCCGGCCGCGTTGATTTGGCTCGTCGCCTGGCCGCCGCCCGCATCGGCACCGTTCACAGCGTCTGCGCGCGGCTCATCGAGGAGCACGCCTTCGCCCTCGGCCTGTCGCCCGAGCTCGAAACGATTGACGACGTCGTGGCCGCCGGCCTCTTCGAAGACGCCCTCGCCGCGTCCATCACCGACGCTGAACGCCTGACCATCGACCAACTCGAGCAGCGCTTCTCCCTCGGTACCGATGCCAGCGGCTTCTTCAAGTCCGTGCGCCAGGTGGTGGACCGCGCGCGCAGCAACGAATTCAACGACGACGACCTCCAGCGCTCGCGCGACGCGAGTCTGGCATCGCTGCTGGAGAACCTGACGGCGACCCGCAGCGCCACCGAGGTCGAGCAGGGTTTGTTGCGGGCCCTGCAAAGGGCCGTCGACCAGGCCAGCGACAAGGGCTCCGACTCCTGGCGCGACGCCGTCGACGTCGCCCGCCGCATGGTCCGCCGCCTGGAGCAGGGTGGAGCCCTGTCTTGGAGCGAGTGGTTGCAGCTTGAAGACAGCCGCTTTGGCGGCGTCCGCACGGCGGCCAGGCTCCACATCGAGCACGAGGGGTTGCGCGCCGACCTCACCACCATGGGCCAACTCGTCTTTGACGTCGCCCGTCGCACCATGCAGCGCTACAGCGACGACAAACGCGCCGCTGGCGTCGTCGACTTCACCGACCTGGAACGGATGGCGCTGCAGGCGGTGCAGACTCCCGAGGTGAACGAAGCCCTGCGCACCGACGTTCAACTGCTGTTGGTCGACGAGTTCCAAGACACGAATCCCTTGCAGATGCAGCTCTTCGACGCCTTGCGGCGCGTCGCCAGCCGCACGGTCATCGTCGGCGACGAGAAACAGTCGATCTTCGGCTTTCGCGATGCGCGCCCCGAACTCTTCATGCGCATCGCCGACGAGGCCGACCACAAAGACCGCCTCGGCGTGTCCTACCGGTCTCGACCGGGTCTGGTGCGGGCGGTGTCGGCGGTGTTTGCGGCGGCATTTGCCGACCAGCGACGCCCCGAGGACGTCGTGCTGACCGCGGCGCTGGTGCATGAACCCCCTGGCCTTGGGGCCCACGTCGAGCGCTGGGCCGAGGCGCTGAGCCAAATGCCCGGCGGCGGTGAGCGTGCCAAAGACGAAGAGGTCATCGCCGCCGGCATCGCCGAGGCCCTGTCCACGCGTGACATTCCGGTGAGGCCGACGTCGTCGACGTCGAGCGATGGGCTGATCAGGCCCGCCCAGGCGCGCGATTTTGCCGTCTTGTGCCGCACCAATGGCGAATGTCGCGCCGTCGCGAGGGCGCTGAGTCGTCGAGGCGTACCAGCCACCCTTGGCCGTCGTGGCCTCGCCAAGACGTTCGAGGCTCGCCTCATCAGCGCCGCCCTGGCGTTGTGGCTCGACCCCAGAGACGCCCTGGCGCGCATCTCGCTGGTGCATCTGGCCGCTGGCAAAGATGCTGACGTCGACAACGGTAACGGCAACGGCAACGGCAATGACCACCACACCGTCGTCACCGATGTCGCCACCGCCGAACGAGGCCAGGCGCTGGTCGATCATCCCCTCGTCACCACGCTGACCGCCGCGGCCACCGCCGCCCCCTTTGCGGGCCTGGTGCTGGCATTTGACCGCGCTGTCGACGTGCTGCGGCTGACCGATCGTCTCGCGGCCCTGCCGGGTCCGGCCCAGCGCCTCGCCGACCTGGCCGCGTTGCGTGCCTTGGCGGTGCGCTTCGTCGACGAGTGCTTCGCCCGCGGCCGCGGCCCCACCATCGCGGGCTACCTCGACCGCCTCGAGAGCCTGCGCACGGCCTCGCGCGACGATGAAGAAAGCGACGACGACAACCGCGGCGCGGTCGCTGGCGAAGACACCGTCAGCATTCTCACTTACCACCGGGCCAAGGGCAAAGAGTGGCCCGTCGTCATCCTGGCGGGCTTGTGGAGCTCGCCGTGGGTCGTGCCGTTTCAGCCCGTCGTCGAGGCCACCGTCACCGTGTCCGATCTCAGCCGACCGAGCTTTGATCGCACGCTGCGCGCCTGGCCCTCACCCTACAGCGAGCGGGCCAAGGGAAAGGGCGGCCTGCATCAGGTGCTCAAGGCCTCCCCCGCCGTCGTCCGCGCCGAAAAGAACGCTGCCGAGGAAGGGCGTCGCCTGTTGTACGTGGGCTTCACGCGGGCCCGCGACCGACTCGTCATCTTCGGCGATCAGGCCGTCTGGTCCCGGGGCTTGATGAGCACCCTCGTCGTCAATGGACGTCCCTTGTGCAGCGACCCGATCAGCCCGGTCGGCACCGTTGGCACCGCCCGCTGGGCCGGCGTCGACATCGACGCCTGCGTACACCACCCAAACCTTGGCTCCCGGCTGCCGCCGCGGGGCGCGCCCCTGGTCATGCCACCCCATCCCGCTGGTCCTCGACCCGTGCGCGCCCCCATGTTCATGCAGCCGTCGGCCCAGGAAGGCACCGGCAGTGCCGGCGAAAGCATCATGCTGGGCAACGACATCACCGTCACCGCCACCAGCCGCGAAGAGCTCAATCCCCTCGGCCAATGTGTCCATGCATTTCTCGCCTGGGACGCCTTCGTCGACGTCAAGACCGACGACGACGACAGCCGACGCCGCCACCGCGCCGCGCAGATGCTCGAGCGCTTCGAGGTCAACGACCGCGCCAGCACCCAACAGCTCATCACCATGGCCGACCGACTCTGGCACGCGTTGCAGGCCCGCTTTCCCGGCCACCGTCGACGAACAGAGGTCCCCATGCTGCAGCGCTTGCCGTCGGGCAGCCTGATGCGCGGCCAGCTCGACTTGCTGCTCGATCTGCCCGATGGCGGCGCCGTCATCGTCGACCACAAGACCACCTGGGATGGCGACGTCGCCGGCTACGCGGGCCAGCTGCAGGCCTATCGCTCAGCGGTGGTGGCGGCGGGCGCGACGTCGGTGTCGACGTGGATTCACCTGCCCCTGCTCGGCCGGCTGGTGGAGGTCGCGACGACCAACACGCTGACGGTGACGAGTTCGTGAATGGCACGGGGTGCCGATAGCCCGGCCCGGGCCCGCTGGTTTCGGCACGATTCGTCTATCGTGACGCCATCGCTTCGACGGCACGACGGCCCCCCACACAGACACCGAGGTCCAGCATGGTTTTTCGCTCTCGTCCCGACGCCGACCTCGTCACCGATGTGCCGCCCACCCGGCGCATCATGCCGTTCATCATGCCCACCAGAAATCAGAGTCTGGTGTTTTTCGACATGGACATCGACGCCAACGCCGTCGACGCTGACGTCGCGCGCTTCCGCCAGCAGGGGCTGCCAGCGTCGATCATGCACCTGGTGGCCATCGCCGCCACCCGCATCCTGGCCGAGCGACCTCGGATGAATCGCTTCGTTGCTGGCGGTCGCCATTGGCAGCGGCGAGGCATCTGGATCAGCTTTTCGGGCAAGAAACGCAAGGACGACGGCGGCGCCACCGTCGTCGTCAAACGCCTGCTCGATCCGGCCATGAGCGACGAGGCCATCATCAAGGCCCTCGACAGCGGCGTGCAGGAGGTTCGCAGCGAGCACAAGAACCGTACCGACAAAGAACTCGACCTGTTTCTGGCGCTGCCGACCTTCATGTTGGCGTGGCTCGTCGGGCTCGTGGGCTGGTTGGATCGGGTTGGCCTGCTGCCCAAATTCTACATCGACGGCGATCCGCTCTTTGCCTCGATGTTCATCGCCAACCTCGGCTCCGTCGGCATGGATGCCGCTCAGCACCACCTCTACGAGTACGGCAACATTCCGCTGTTTTGCGTCATCGGCAAAAAGCGCCACGCCTTCGACGTGGACGACCGCGGCGCCGTCGTCGCCAGAGAGGTCTACCCGCTGCGCTTCACCTTCGACGAACGCATCGAAGATGGCCTGTACTGCCTGACGTGTCTGAGCCGCTTGAAGCAACTGCTCCACGCCGTACCACCCGCCGACGCCGGAGCACCGACGCCGGCACAGTGACGGCTCTCGACAGGACCGTGATGGGCAGCAGACCGACGCCGGCCTCAGCGGCCGTGCACCGAAAAATGCGCCATCGGCCCGGCACGGCGAGCAAAGCGGTGTTGCCCCCATCGCGACGGCCCAGCACTGTGAACCAATGCATGCGGCACCACGCACCGTGTTTTCCTGCCCCGTCTGCCATGCGGCGTTCCTCGACGTCGACGGCGCCGCCGGTGCCGCCGCCGACAAAGCGCCGTGGCGGTGCCTGAACAAGCACAGCTTCGACGTCGCCAGAGACGGCTCGGTCCATCTGCTGCCCGCCGGCCACGGCCATGCCGGCATCGTCGGCGACACCGCCGTCATGCTCAATGCCCGGCGCCGCTTCTTCGACGCCGGCCACTACCGGCCCTTGAGCGACGCCATCGCCGCCGCCGTCGTCGTCGCGCGACCAACGACGCCGAGCTGTACCCTCGTCGACCTCGGCTGCGGCGAGGGCAGCCACCTCTCGGTGGTGCTCGATGCCCTGCAGGCCCGGCACGTCGACGGCATCGCCATCGGCATCGACCTCGCCAAGGAGGCCGTCAAGCTCGCCGCCAAAAACGAGCGCCGCGCCCGCTTCATCACCGGGGACACCCGGACCCGCATCGCCCTGAACGACGGCGTCGTCGACGTGGCCATCGTCGCCTTCGCCCCCCGCAAGGCGAGCGAGCTGGCGCGGGTGCTGCGACCGGGGGGCAGCGTGACCTTCGCCTTGCCCCTGCCCGGCCACCTCGCCGAACTGGTGCAGACCTGGGGAGGCATCGGCCTCGCCGACGACAAACGGGATCGCCTGGTCAACGACCTCAACGCCGACTTCGCCGTCACGAACGAAGGGCTCGTCGAACACACGATGGTCCTCGACGGGAACGCCACCGCCGACCTGCTGTTGATGACCCCCCACGCCCGCCACCTCGGCGACGAGACCATCGCCAGGGCGAGGGCCACGTCGAGCTTCACCACCGCGATGCGGGCCCTGATCTTGACCATGACCCGGCGATGACAGCGCCGATCTGACGAACCGCTACGCTGTCGGCCATGCTGAAGACTTCGTTGGCTCTGTTTGCGTGTGGTGTGGTTGGCATGGGCAGTGGGTGCAGCCACGGCTCGACGGTGTTTGACGCGCCCGACGTCGGCGACTGCAGCGGCGCCCCCGTCGATGGCTTGCGACTCGTCACCTGGAACATCCGCTGGGCGGTGGAGTCCTCCCTCGACCGCATCGTCGAGGTCCTCGCCGCGACGCACGCCGACGTCATCACCCTGCAGGAGGTCGACCGCGCCACGCCCCGCAGCGACGGCGTCGACCAGGCCGATGAGATTGCGCGCCGCCTGGGGATGAGCAGCACCTTTGCTGCCGCCCGCACCGAGGGCAGCGGCGACTTCGGCATCGCCATCTTGAGCAAGTTGCCGTTCATCGGCGCCGAGCGACACAAGCTGCCCGGCGGCTTTGCCTTCGAGCCCCGCGTCGCCCTCGATGGCCGCGTCTGCGTCGGCCCCGGCGAGTCTGTGCGGGTGGCCACCGTCCACGCCGACGTCTACCCGTGGTCACGGCAAGAGAACCTGCGCTCCCTTGCCAGAACGACCGCCGACAGCATCGGCGGCGGCGTCATCATCGCCGGCGACTTCAACGACACCCCCGATGGGCCGAGCACCAGGCTGTTTGAAAACGAGGGCCTGATGCGCGCCAACAGCGCCATTGAGCCAACGTTTGCCACCAGCGTCATCGACCATGTCTTTATCGACGAAGCGATGGTGGTCGCCGACACCACCGTCGTCGACAGCGACGCCAGCGATCATCGGCCGGTCGTGGTCGATCTGGAACGCCGGGAGCGTTGACCGCCGCCCTGCCGGTGAGAGCAACGACTCAGAAGCGCATGCCGTTCTTCGCGCGGAACTTGTACCAGTCCCAGCCGAAGTAGGCGCCAACCGCCATGAGCGGCACGCCCACCAGCGCGAGTGGCGTCAGCGCCGTCAGTGCGACCCCGGCCCCGGCCACGCCGATGGCGAGGTAGCGTTTGTTCTTTTCGACCTGCTGAGACTTCTTCATCAAGCTGCCCATGCGGTGATGGTAGGCTCCGCGTGGCCCCGCGACAACCATATCCGACATATCTCACCCTCACCCACCTTCGGCTGCTGCAGCGGACGGGGGCGTTTTCACGGACACCGTCAAATCTTCTCCGCGATGGCGGACGGCTCGTTGACACCACCTTGACATCGACCTACGGCGAAGCGGTCGTTTCGACAGATGTCACCACTGCGGGCCGCGCCCATGTGGGTGAGTGATGTCGCTTTTCGTCGGCTGGCGTCGACGATTCGTTGGGTTCGTCCGCATTTCGTGGAGTTGGTCATGGCCCGTAGCTTTCTGTTCACCTCAGAGTCCGTCACCGAAGGTCATCCCGACAAGATGGCCGACCAGGTCAGCGACGCGATCCTCGACGCCATCCTCGCGGGCGACAAGCACCCGGCCCACGCCCGTGTCGCCGTCGAAACGCTGTTCAAGACTGGCCTGTGCGTCGTCGCCGGCGAGGTCCGCACCAGCGCCGTCATCGACGTGCCCGCCATCGTGCGCCGTACCATCAACCGCATCGGCTTCGACCACTCCGACAAGGGCTTCGACGGCCACACCTGCGCCGTCATGAACGTCATCGAGGGTCAAAGCCCCGACATCGCCATGGGCGTCGACATCGGCAAGGGCGAGAAGGCCAAGAAGGGCAAGAAGCAGGAACAGAAGGAAATGGGCGCCGGCGACCAGGGCCTGATGTTCGGCTTTGCCTGCAATGAGACCCCCGAGCTCATGCCCATGCCCATCGCCTACGCCCACGCCGTCACCAAGCGCCTCGCCGAGGTGCGCCGCGGCCCCCTCAAGTGGCTGCTCCCCGACGCCAAGAGCCAGGTCACCATCCAATATGTCGACGGCGCCCCCGCCTGGGTAGACACCGTCGTCGTCTCGACCCAGCACGCGCCGGAAATCAGCCAGAAGATCCTCAAGGAGGCCGTCCTCGACGAGGTCATCCTGCACGCCCTGCCCAAGAAGATGATCACCAAGGCCACCAAGTTCTTCATCAACCCGACGGGCAACTTCGTCGTCGGCGGTCCCATGGGCGACGCCGGCCTGACGGGTCGCAAGATCATCGTCGACACCTACGGCGGCATGGGCCGTCACGGTGGCGGCGCCTTCTCGGGCAAAGACCCGTCCAAGGTCGATCGCTCGGCGGCCTACATGGCCCGCTACGTCGCCAAGAACGTCGTCGCCGCCGGCCTCGCCGCCCGCTGTGAGCTGCAGCTGGCCTATGCCATCGGCGTCGCCGAACCCGTGTCGGTCATGGTGGATTGCCAGGGCACCGAGGTCATCGACGTTGAGCGCATCGAAAAGGGCATTCGCGCCCTCTTCCCCCTGCGCCCCTCGGGTCTCATCGATCACCTGAAGCTGCTGAAGCCCGGCTACGAGCGCACCGCCGCCTACGGCCACTTCGGTCGCCCCGAGTTCAGCTGGGAAAAGACCGACATGGCCAAGGAGCTCGCCGAGGCGTGTGGCTTTGGCAAAAAGACGGCCAAGACGTCGAAGCCGTCCAAGCCTGCGAAGACATCGAAGGCGTCGACCGGGGATGCCGACGGCCAAGCAAGCGCCTGACTGAAACAGCCGGCTGAAGACAACGCCCACGACCCTGCACCGGGCAGGTCGTGGGCGTCGTCGCATCCACGGCATGCCGAGTGGGTTGTGGGTTCAGGCCCTCGGCCGGCCGATGGGTGATGGGCTCCGACCGCGTTTGGTCAACGGGCCTGGCGGCGGGCCCGGGCCTGGACAAA
>CAJBHN010000008.1 GCA_903952805.1 uncultured Myxococcales bacterium
CGATGGGCCACATCGGCGAGCACATCGCCGTCATCGGCGGCGCGGTCGCCATCGGCAAATTCCCGCTCCCGCACCGGCAGATGGCGGAGCGGGTCGACGACAAAGCGCGTCGACGGCGGCTCGCCGTCAGGGTCATCATCAGGGTCGTTATCAGGGAGACACACGAGCACGCTCATCAACGTGCGCCGCTCGCCGGAGCCATCGTCAAACGTGCTGTCGTGGTGGGGAACCAGGAGGCTGTCGTCGTCGCCCACCAGCACGCGCACGTAGGGATTCAAGCCGACCGGCCGCCACACCGGGTGGTCGTCGTGGTCGGTGGGCGTGTGCTCCTCCATCACGCGCACGACCGGCAGGTGGGCCGCCACACGCCCCCACAAGGCCTGAGCGAAGTCGACGTCGACAACGCTGCCGCGGCGAGCGCCGACCCCTGCACCTGCACCACCGGGTCGACCGCAGGCATCAACCGGCACCCGGGCCAGCGGCAGCACCGCCGCGCGCAAGCGGCGCACCTCGCCAGCCGACAACAGGTCATCGACGACGACCGCCGAGGCCCCGACGTCGGCCACCGACATGTGGGTGCCCATGTGGGGATCGGTGAGGTGCTGCATGGAATGGTGGGCGATGTCGGCAAGTCCCGACGGCGCATCCAACAGCGATGACAAGGCCACCGGCGGCGTCACGAGCCCGACCAACGATGACGAAGCGGGCGCCGCGGGCGCAGTCGGCGCAGTCGGCGCGCCAACGCCGGGCTCCAGGCGAGGCTCGTGGCGCCAGCCGCCGGGCACGGCACGCTCGAGGCAATCAAGAAAAACCGCCGGACTGCCGACGCGATATTTGTGGGCGTTGCGGCGATGGCGGGCCAGCAGCATCGACTCGATGACAGCGAGGGCGTCGCGGTCGTCGGTGCTGAAGGAGGCCGACAGCCGCATGCGGGTGTCGTCGTCGCTGCAGCGCCACAACTGAAAGAGTTCGACGGCGTCGTAGTCGCAGCCAATCATGTCGGCGTCGGTGCGGCCGTCGCAGGTGTCGCCGGTGGGGGTCCGCCACAGCACGCGCTCGGGCACGCCCAGCAGGGCCCCGAGGGCCCGCACCTCGCTCTTGTGCAGGTCGGCGATGGGCTGCACGTCGACCATGGCGTCAGAGGCCTTGCCAAAGAAGCCGAGGAAGGCGCCCTCGTCGCGGTTGGTGGTGCCCACGACGCAGGCGGGGCAGCCCGCATCGGTCAGGCGCGTGGCGAGGTGATAGAGGGCCGGCGTGCGGATGGTGCTCGCCAACTGCCCGCGGGCCCAGCGAGAGGGTGGCGGAAGCATCGCCGTCACGGCGTCGTCGACGCGGGCGTCGACGCTGGCCCAGGCGTGCTGCAACGGCACCGTCACGACGTCGACAGTGCCGGCAAACAGCTCGGCCACATAGCGACCAACCCTCTCGGCTTCGTCTTGTCCCGTGGCCCCGTCGCTGTTGTGCAGCGGCAACAGCGCCGCCACCACCCGCCGCAGCGGCGACGACGGCAACCGGGCCACCTGTGCGCACAGCGCGAGGGTGACGGCGCTGTCGACGCCGCCCGAGACGCCGACGACGACGCCAGCCAGACCCGACTGTGCACAGTACGCGCGCAGCAGGGCGCTCTTGGCCTGCAGCACCAGGGCGGCATCAAAGCCGCGCCGACGACGAAGCAGGGCCAGGGCCCGGTGCAGACCGGCGGTGGGGGTGATGGGAGCGGTGGTCACGCCACAGGCTAGCCCGGTGGCGGGGGGCG
>CAJBHN010000009.1 GCA_903952805.1 uncultured Myxococcales bacterium
CCATGTAGCAGCACCGGCAGCCCGGTTCATCCAGCGTTGCGGCAACGACAGCCAACTTCTGCTCCCGATGCTGCGCGGGCGATGCAGGTCGACTGCGACCGAGACCTCGACGTGCCCGCCACCTCGCCGGTCAAGGTGCTGATTCGAAGCGGATGGTGCCGTCGTCGACGGGGGGAGGCGCCGGCCGCGGCGGCCCGAACTCAATGCGAGGCGCAAACGCACCCACACCGACGACGGCGGCGACGGCAAAGGCCACCACCACAATGCCGGCGGCCACGGCGGCGAAGATGCGGCCGACCGAACGCAGAGCCGGTTCCTGCCGGGTGACCTTCAACGTGGCCACGACGCCGCCGACCACCATCAGCAGGCTCATGCCCACCAAAAACGGCGTGGCGATATGCACGGGCATGGCCAGCATGACGCCGACAAAGGCGACCAGACCCACCGTGGACCGCAACATCGCCGCCACCAACGGCGACCACTCCCCAAGCTTTTGGGACCAGCCAGGCTCGGGACTGCGGTAGCCCGGTCGGCTGCGGCGCGGCAGGAGCTCAGACGGGAGGTCGGCGTCGTCGACGACCTCGGGCTGATTGACGGCATCACTCGCGGTGGGGTTTGACTCGGTCATGGGGCGTCCTATCGCGAATGTGTGCGCTTGTCCCACCTGTCGCATGATGTCAGTCGTCGCTGACGCGACCGCGGCCCTGCTTGACGTCGGAGCGGCGGGATTTGTCGGCCAGCCGGCGGCGCTTGGCCCCCTTGCTGGGCTTGGTGGGGGTGCGGGGCTTGGGAGGCACCAGGGCGGCGCGAATGAGCGACGCCAGCTTGTCCTTGGCGTCCTCCAGGTTGCGGTGCTGGTCTCGCTCGCGGTCCGACGTCACCAGCAGGTCGCCGTCGTCGGTGAGGCGCCCGGGGCAGCTGGCCTTGAGCCGCTCCTTGCAGCCAAAGGTCAGCACCTGGCACTGGGCCAGATGAAAGCGCAGCAGCACCTTGGAGGAAACCTTGTTGACGTTTTGCCCTCCTGCGCCGCCGGAGCGGGAGAAGGAGACGTCGAGGTCCTCGTCGGGGATGACGCAGCGCTCGGTCACTTCCACTGGCATGGCGTCACTGTCGCAGCGGTTGCGCCTGCCGACAACCGGGTGGAGTGGTGCAGCCGTCGGTGCAGACCATCCCCCCGACGTCAACCGGGCCTATCGTTCGAGCGCTCCGGACACGGCGAGCCGGGACCACCCGACCTCGGCCGAGGTCCACCCCGCGGTGGTCGCGCGCAGCTGCACCCGGGCAGACTCCAACGTCGTGTAATCGACGGGCACACAAAAGATGAGCTCGTCGTCGATGAAGAAGCGGGCACTGCGGATCTTGCGAGCCATCTCGACACGCAGGTGCACCCACTGCTGCGTCGGCGTTGCCCGCTCCGCTCGCGCCAGCTCAATGGTGTCGACTTCACCGCCAAGACCATCGTACCAGCCACCACGCGACACCACGGCGACCGACGTGCTGACCAGCAAGGCCAGGTAGTTCTCGGCACCATTGAAGTAGTGGTCGTCGCCGAGGACGTGAAACGCAACGGACTGATCGACGCCCGGCAGGAAGACATCGACCTCCACCGCCTCGACCTCGGCTTCGCTGCGCGCCGTCGGGACCGAGATGAAATTCCAGTCCGAATCCTGTCGCCAGGCCGGCCGATCGCCGACCAATGCCGGCCCCTGCCCCATAAACGCACCGTTCATGACGTTCGATCCCGGCGGCGCCTCCTCGAGTGAAGCGGCGTACACCTCGACCCATTCCCGCGAATCCACCCACGCCAGACAGCCGTCGAACCCCTCGCCCTCGCCCTCGC
>CAJBHN010000010.1 GCA_903952805.1 uncultured Myxococcales bacterium
CACCGGCGCGAATTGGCTCATCCAATGGGCGGCTTGAAACCAGGCGCCGCCAACAGTCATCGACGTCGGCGGCGGCGCGCCATCGAGCAACGCCTGCCGTCGTTCTCCCTGCTCGGTGCCTGGCCCGGGGACGTCGGGGACGTTGGTGACGGTGGCGATGACGGTGGCGGCGACCTCGGCCATCGCCACCTGCAGGCCCTCGACCGACAGATGGCATTGGTCAAAGAACATCCGGAAATCGAGAAACGGCGAGCCCGTATGCTCGGCAAACACGGCCTCGAGGTCGATGCACGCACAGCCGAGGGCGGCGCATTCCGCGCGCACCACGTCGGCCACGAAAGAGGGCACCTGGGGCAGCGCCCAGGCGACGTTGTGCCAGTTGGCAGCACTGACAGCGGCCATGGCGGCGTCGCGGGCCTCAGTCAGCCTGCCGGCGGCGAGGTGGGCCTTTTTTGCCAACCCCTCGGGAACCCCCGTCAGGGCCGAGTCTCCCTCCAAACGCTTCATCGTCGACGATGCCACCAGGGCGGCTTCGGCGTCGCCGACGGCGAGGGCCTGTTCGCCAACGGCGAGCGCTTCAAACCAGCGGGCCGTGCGCTGCTGTCCGAGCCACGGCGGCGGCGTGCGCCGTTCCCAGGCGTGATTGACGGGGGGAATGACGACGACGGGCGTGGCCTGCACCGCGCGGGCGGCGGCCACCAGCACCTGCACCATCACCCGGGCCCGATTCGTCAATTCGTCGCGAAACGTCGACGCCAATCGCGCGGACCCACCAGCACGCACGGCCTGGGCGTATTGAACCCGGGCCGCGGGAGACGCCGTCGGCTCGACGGAGAGACCGTAATGCCAATTATTGCCGCCCATGAACACGAAGACATCGGGGGCAATCTGGCGGGCGGCTTCGGCGACGCGCAATTGCTCCGAGGGACCCATATTGGCCATCGCCACGTCGATGACCTCGACGGCGCGGCTGCCAACGGCTCCCTGCAGCATATCCTGCAGGGCAATGGCCGGGGAATACGCCGGCGAGAGGGGAAATCCCGCGGCCATCGATTCGCCAAACAGGCAGACGCGCAGAGCCCCCTCTTTCTTGGGTCCAATGACCTTGGGTTTGCCGCGAAAGAATTGGCCCCGCTCAAACGTGAGGTCGTCGCCACTGCCGCGAGGCTGCCAATCGAGGATGGCTTGTGGGCCCGGTGGGTCGGCGACGGCGCCGACGCTGGCGGCGGCGACGGGACCACCGCCGAGCACGCCCAGACCCTGCAGGGCGCGCAGGGCAGCCAGGCCAGGTTCGGTGCCGAGAAATGCGGCGAGTTCAGTGGTGTTCACGGCGACGGCTCCGCAGCAGTTCGTCAGACAAAGGTATAGACGCCCAGGGGCAGCGCGCCGTCGGCGGGGCGCCACCGCTCCACAGAGCCCGACAAGCGCGGGTCGACGGTGGCGTCGTCGCGAGCAATGGCGTCCGGGGCGGAGCGCTTGGCCTGGCTGCGCAAAAAGGCTGGGATATGCTCCTTGTCGATGATCATATCTTCAAGAACCAGGCAATCGATCTGGGAATTGGCCATGCACCGGATGGCGTCTTGGGGGGTACAAACAATGGGCTCGCCCCGCACATTGAAGGAGGTATTGACCAGAATCGGACAGCCCGTTTTCTCGCGAAAGGCTTCGAGCAGCATGTGAAAACGGGGGCTCGTCTGGCGGTCCACCGTCTGGACCCGCGCCGAGCCGTCGACGTGGGTGACGGCGGGAAGGTCGAGGGGAGAACGGACCGCGCAGGTCTCGTTCATGAACCGGGACGGGTAGGCGATATCCATATGGTCGGCGACGCATTCCTCGAGAATCGCGGGGGCGAAGGGTCGAAATCCCTCCCGCTTTTTCACCAGGGCATTGAGCCGGTCCCGCATGGTGGGATCGCGAGGGTCCGCCAGAATGCTGCGGGCCCCCAGGGCGCGGGGGCCAAATTCCATCGGCCCATGAAACCAGCCGATGACTTTTTGCGCCGCCAGGCGGTCCACCACCGCCGCCACCAAGGCGTCTTCCCGCCCGGAAAAATCCAGCGCCGGGATACCGGTGGCGGCCACCAGCGAGACAATGTCTGACGCCGGATACGAAGGTCCCAGGTACACGTGGGCCAGGCGCTCGGCGCTGTGTCGCTGTCCCGTCAACTGCACGTGGGCGAGGGCGGCGGCGCCGAGGGCGGACCCCGAATCGCTCGAGGCGGGCTGCACGAAGAGATTCCGAAATGGCCCGTCGACGTGGAGGCGGCGATTGGCGACGCAGTTGAGGGCGACGCCCCCCGCCAGACACAGGTTGTCGCTCGGCGCGATGTCGTGGAGGTAGCGGACCTTGTCGAGCAGAATCTCCTCCAGCACCACCTGCAGGCTGCGGGCAATATCGATGTGGACGGTGCCTATTTCGCTTTCGGGCACCCGTGGCGCCACGCCAAACAGCGCCGCCAGCGCCGGCGTAAACATTCGTCCCTGCTGGGAAAAATCGAAATGCTTCTGGCTCAAACTGAATTGGCCGCGGGGCAGCACCGTCACGAGTTGGCGGACCCGGTCGGCGAAACGGGGGGTGCCATAGGGAGCCAATCCCATGACCTTGTATTCGTCGCTCAACACCGCAAAACCGAGGAAATCCGTGATGGCGCTGTACAGCAGGCCCAATGAATGGGGAAAGGTGACCTCCTCCAGCATCGACAGCGACGAACCCTTGCCTGCGCCGTAGGTCGTGGTGGCCCACTCGCCGACGCCGTCGACGGTCAGCACGGCAGCCTCGTCAAAGCCCGAGAAATAGTATGCGCTGGCAGCGTGGGACAGGTGATGGTCGAAGCCCGCAATGGGGCCGTCGTAGCCCAGCACCCGGCGAATCTGCCGCTCGGCGTGGCCGGCATCGAGCCAGGCAAACGATGGGTCCACCGACGCATCCAGCCCCATCGACAATTGGCGGGCCAGCTTCTTGGTCGGCGATTCGTAATAGGCCACGCAATCAATGTCGGCGGGGCTCAGCTGGCCGCCTTGCTCCAGGCAATACCGAAAGGCATTGATGGGGGCGCGGCGATCGAACTTCACCCGCGTGAAGCGCTCCTCGGGGACGGCGGCGACGAGGACACCATCCTGCAGCAAGCAGCAGGTGGACTCATGGTAAAAGGCTGAAATACCAATGATGTTCATGACCGCACCAGCCGGAGGTATTCGTCGACGCCACCGATCTCGTCGATCCAATGTCGGAGCTTTTCGAGACCCGACGGCAAATCCACTGTCGGCGTGTAGCCGAGGTCTCTCTCGGCCGCAGCCAGGGTGTACGTCGACGTCAGCGTCAACAGACTCAGGGAATAGCGGGAGATGGGTGGCGGATATCGACGGGCCAGGGGCGGAAAGCGCCACACGCCATCCATCACGCTGGCCATGATGGCGGCGGTTGTCGGCGAAACCCGACGGGCAATGGGTGGGGCGTCGAAGATCTCGGCGAGTTTGGCCAGGAATTCCCAGGTATTGATGCGCTCGCCATCGGTGACGAAATAGGTCCGGCCGCCGACGGCGCTGGCATGGGCGGTGCCGGCCCGGACGATGGCGTCGGCGGCGTTGTCGCAATAGCAGATCGACGTCGTCACCGGCCTGCCCCCCGACAGGTCGGGGAGTCGACCCGCCAGCAGCTTGGCCACCAGCCGGGGCAGGTAGCCGAGCCGGTCCCGGGGACCCCACACCGCTCGGGGACGGATGGCGCAGGTGGTGAAATCCGCGGCGTTGGCCGCGAGCACCCATTGCTCAGCGAGGGCTTTGGTCTCGCTGTAGTGATTCAGGAATGTCGCCGGATACGGGCAGCTCTCGTCGAGGTCGGGCTGGTCCCGGCCGTTGCCCACGACGCTGGGACTGCTGACCAACACGAAGCGGGCAACCCCACACCGACGGGCAGCCTCGACGAGGTGTTGGGTGCCCAGCAGGTTGTCTCTCACGTAGTCCCCGCGGGTGCCCCGCTCACCGACGCGGGCCGCCGAATGGTAGACGACGTCGACGTCGGCGGTGGCGTCGTCGAGGCCGACGGTGTCACCAAGCTCCCCCACCGCAAACTCGATGCCCGGCAGGGTCCGCAGGTACGACAGGTCGCTGCCGTCGCGCACCAACACGCGGACGCTGTCGCCGTTCGCCAGGCAGCGGTCGACGACGTGGCTGCCGAGAAAGCCCGAGGCGCCGGTGACGAGGACCTTCATGGCTGCACCGTGTTTTTGCCGGGCGTGTCGAGTGGTGTGTCGAGGCCGCCGTCCAGGGCCAGTTGCAGGGGCTTCCACCAGGTGACGCCGAGGAGGAACGTCATGAACACCGCCAGGGCTGCCGGTTGGCCCGCACGTTTGGCGACGGGCAAGGCCACCAACAGCTGCAGCCCGTGCACGACGACGCTGAAAAACACATCGATGCCCCACAGCACCCGCCACAAGGGCGTCAGCGGCAGCAGCAGACCGACCAGCACCAACACCCAGCCGATGATGGGGATGGCGCGGAGGGCCACGACCGACGTCGACAGCGGCCGTGGCTGCAACACGAGGCGGGCCCAGGCGGCGAGCTCCTCGCGCTTGATCTTGGCGTTGTGGCGCAGGTCGACGGGAAACGACGGATGAAACAAGAAGGTGTCCACCCCCGCCGTCAGCGCGTGTTGGCGAGCGAGGTCCCGCAGCTCACGGCGCACCTGCTCCTGATGCACGGGAGCACCGTTGCTGGGATGGCGCAGCTCGATGCAGACCACGGGCAGCAGCTGCTGCTCGCCGACGGAGCCGACGCCGACGAGGGCTGAGCGGGCGACGTCGGGGTGGGCGTTGAAGATGCCTTCGACTTGCACGCTGAGCAGGGGACCTGTGGCTGTCAGGACCCGGTGGCTCTTGCGGCCCGCAAACCACAGGCGGCCGACGTCGTCGACGAAGCCGAGGTCGCCGGTGCGGTGCCAGTCCCCCTCGATCTTGTGCAGCGTGTTGGCGGCGGGAGCGTCGTGGTAGCGGGGGCTGACGATGTCGCCGCGAATGACGATCTCGCCGACGTCGCCAGCGGCAACCTCGTGGGTGTCCGCCCAACGGGCGATGGGTCCGTCGACGACGGCGGCCAGGCGGAGGTCGAGGCCGGGCATGGGTCGGCCGATGCAGGTGCCGTGGCCACGGGCCGTCAGCGACGACGTCTCGGCGAGAATCTCGCTGGCTTCGATGGACGAAATCGGCAGGGCCTCGGTGGCCCCGTAGGTGGTCTCCAGGCGAGCGTCGGGGCCAAGTTGGGCCCGCAAGGCAGCGACGAGGGTGCTGCTGACGGGGGCCCCACCCGACACCACCGAACGCAGCGACGGCAGTGGCGCTCCGTGCTCGACCAGGCGCTGCAGCAATGCCGGCGACGCGAACATGTGCCGACAACCAAAGGCGTTGATGGTCGAGGTGATGACGGCGGCGTCGACGTCGCCGGGCTTGCTGGCGTCCATCGGGGCCAACACCGCGCTGCAGCCCACCAGCAGGTCCATGATGGCCATGACGGGCATGGTGACCAGGGTGACGTCGCCGTCGTCGGGCTGCAGCAGCCCCGTAATGTGACGCAACATGGCCGCCACGCCGCCGTGGGTCATCACCGCGGGCTTGGGCGGGCCGGTGCTGCCGGTGGTGAACGAGATCAACAGCGGGTCGTCTGACGTCGTCGTGGCCAGCGGAAACACGCCGCGGCTGCGACCGTGCTCCATGAGCTCCGTCAGCGTTGTGCCACCCCACCCCAGGCGCTGCCCCACGGTCACGACGGTCGCCACCGACGACAACGCCGCCGGCTTGGCAAGGCGCACCAGCTGGGCGACGGGGATGCCGATGAAGGCCTCGACGCCAACGGCCTGATAGCCACGCAGCATCCGCGACAGGCCCATGCCGGGGTCGACGACGACGGGGACGGCGCCGACCTTGAAGAGCCCGAACAACAGCGTGAAGAGGTCGGGGCCGGGCTTCACCATCAACGCGGTCTTGGTGCCCCGCTCGATGCCGGCGGCGCGCAAGCCCCAGGCACAAGCGTCGGAGGCTTCAGCCATCTGCTGGTAGTTGAAGTGGGTGAAGCCACCGTCGTTCGTCGGCAGCGACAGGGCCCGCCGCAAGGGCACCCGCCGAGCATGGTCGCCGAGGGCGGCGACGACGTTGAGGGAGGCGCCCGCCACGGTCATCGACGCCAGACGATGCAGGCGCTGGTCAAGCCACCGCCGACGGCGGCAAAGAGGATGGGCTCGCGCCCGTGCAGACGTCCGCTGCGGGCGGCCTGGTCCCAGGCGATGGTCAACGACGACGACAGCGGGTCTCGGTCAATCCCTGTCGCCGACAGCACCCGCTCGGCGGCGACGCCGATGGCAGCAGCGACCTTGTCGCCAAAACCCGGGGACAGACACGACGTCACGATGAGGGTCTCGTCGAGCCGCAGGCCCTCCGCCGCCGCGTACTCGAGAATCGACGACGACAACAGCGCCAGGGCCCTTTCTTCGTAGTCGTGGTCGCGCACGACCGTGATGTGGTCGCGGCCGTTGGTGCCAGCGGTGGCAAACGACAAGAAGCCCTCGGAGCCGGGCCCACTGCCATCGCCGTCGTCGTCGTCGTCGCCGTCGCGCACCTGCAGTCGACCAAAGCATGGCGCGGTGACATCGGCATCGTGCTCAAGAAGCAAGGCACCACCGACGGCGGCAAAGGGAAAGTCCGCGGCCGCCCGCCCCGAGGGATGGGCGTCGCTGGAGACGAGCAGCACCCGGCGAACGGCGCCACCGTGCAGATAGGCGCTGGCGACCTGCATGGCGTTGACGATGCCGCAGCCGCTGTTGAGCAGGTCAAACGAGAAGCCCGCCACCGACGTCTTGGCGAAGTCCAGGCTCATACCGATGTCCCGCTGGATGAGGGCGGCGATGGCGGGTTCGACGATGTTGTCGTCGCGGTAGACGCCGACGTAGATGAGGATGTCGACGTCGGCACCGGCCACGCCCGCCGATGCCAGACAGGCCCGGGCCGCCGACTGGGCGAGGACAATGGCGCCATCATGCCCATCGGCACCAACGCCGCTGCTGCCGCTGGCGACGATGCGCACGCCCATCAGGACACCTTCAACGACGACATGGTCAAAGAGACAAAGCCGACCACGATGCCCGAAGCCGCCGGCACCAACAGCACCTTGCCGCCCTTCAAGCGGCCCTCTTTGAGGGCCTGATACAACACGAGATAATGCGACGTCGTCGCCGTATTGCCGAACTCCTCGACGACGGAGAGGGACTCGGGCATCGGTTGGCCAAAGACCTGGGCCCCACATCGTGAAAACAGATGGATGGCCAGGGCGCTGACCTGATGCTGCACGATGAAGTCGTACTGCTCCGACGCAAAGGTGGCGCCGTGACGCGCG
>CAJBHN010000011.1 GCA_903952805.1 uncultured Myxococcales bacterium
CGACGACGACGGCGACGGCGACGGCGACGGCGACGGCGACGGCGACGGCGGCACCCGCCCATCCCGCCGGCATGCGTTGCGACGCCTGCCACACCCCGAGCGGCTGGTCGCCAGCCAAGTTCGCGCATGACAAGACGGGCTTTCCCCTCCAGGGGCGCCACGTCACCGTCGCCTGTGGCAGCTGTCATCGACGCGACTGGCAGGACCCGGTGCCCCAGAGCTGCGCCGGCTGTCACACCGACCCCCACACCCAGGAGTTCGGGATGCTGTGTCGCTCCTGTCACACCGAGGCGGACTGGCAGCCCCTGTTCCTCGTCGATGCCCACCGACGCACCAACTTCCCCCTCAGCGGCCGTCACGCGACGCTGCCGTGCGAGGAATGCCACGTCGAGAAGCGGGACCGCACCTTCACACGCGTGACCGTGGCCTGCGCCACCTGTCATGCCCGAGACGCAGCGCGGGCGACCACGACGACGCTGGACCACCGGCTGCTGCCCGCCACCTGCCAGAGCTGTCATGTGCCAACGGCGTTTTCGCCAGCGCGCTTGCGCGAGCACGATGCCTGCTTTCCGCTGGGAGGCACCGTCCATGCGCCGGTGCGCTGCACCGAATGTCACGACGCCCGCGCAGTCGCTGGCTCACGGCTGACGGGCAACTGTCGGGGCGTGGCCGTTCGGTGTGCGGAGTGCCATGCCCACCAGAAGGCCAAAACCGACCGGCAGCATGAGGGGATCCTCGGCTACAGCCACACGTCTGAGCGCTGTGCAGGCTGCCACCAGTCCATTCGCTGAGTCGTGGTGGCGTCGTCGCGTGACGTCGTCGCGTGACGTCGTCGCGTGACGTCGTCGCGTGACGTCGTCGCTTCAGGTCGATGCGTCACGTCGTCGGGTCACGTCAGGTCGTCGGCGCTCGACAACGACGTGATGCGGTCGCCCGGGCGGGCCCGTCCGCTGTGCACGATCTCGCAGCGCAGTCCGCCGCGGTGCACGAGAGCCCGCGAAAAGGCCGATGACACCACCTTGGCCAGGTGCCCGCAGGGTTCGCAGAGTTCGATACCCCGCAACACGGCGTCGCCGACGACAAAGCGCTGCCCGACGAGATGGTTGAGGGCCACGCCGCGGGTGACGATGTTGCGTCGGGCGCTGGCCGGCGACAGGGGTGACGAGGAGCCCGGCTGGGCCTTGGCCATCGCCGCCTCCAACGCCTCCAGCTCAATCAACGTCACCTGATTGGCGGGCTTGGTCGACAGCGAGAAGCGTTTGTCACCCACGATGCCCCGGCCCTGCACCAGCTCGGCCTCATCGAGCGCATCAAGGGGAGCGCCCTTGAAACGGGACACCTGGATGGCGACGACGACGGCGTTGGCGGCGATGGTCATGATACAGGCTCCGTGCTCAGGGGCGGCGCTGGGGCGGCGCGCCCGGCCCGGCAATGTGGGGCACAAACCACGTCATGACCATGCCGGGAATGGTCACCACGAAGGTGAAGAAGAAGTAGGCGGTGAAACCCATGGCGTCGGCGAGGAAGCCCGAAAACACCCCCGCCAACGTGAAGCTCACGCTCATGATCGACGTGAGGATGGCCATGTGCGCCGCCTTATGGGCAGGTTGGCAGCAGCGCATGATGTAAACCATGAAAGCCGCGGTGCCGAGGCCGGCTCCGGCGGTCTCGACAACGATGACCAAGGTGACGACAACAATCTTGAGGTCGACGCCGGGGACGATGAGATGTTGTGGACCCGACCAGGCAGCGATTGTCGGTGCCCAAAATGCCGCCAGCGCGAAGAGCAGATGCAGGCCATTTTGCGCCAACATCGCCGGCCAAATGAAGCGATCGAAGCCCCGCCGGGCGATGAACCAGCCCCCCAGCGCTGGCGCCGCCAGGCCGACGGCCATGCCGATGACGCCGTTGACCCAGCCATACTCATCCAGCGAAATCCCCAGGGAGCGGGAGCAAAACGGGTACTTCATCTTCATCAAGAAGCTCTCGCCCACGCGAAACAGCACGATGTAG
>CAJBHN010000012.1 GCA_903952805.1 uncultured Myxococcales bacterium
AAATGGAGCGTGATCTGCTGTAGACCGGCGAGGGATCCGGGGCGTGCGCCGCTGCGCAGCAGGTCCAGCGCACGACGACGGGCGAGTTCGTCATCGACGATCCCCCGCACCGTCAGCCCGGTCTCGACGGCCCCCACGAGGCGCAACAGGCGTCGGACGTCCCCGCGGCGTCCGACCGCGTCATCGTCGTGGTCGCCTTCGTCGTCGAGAGCGGCGCTCAGTTCATGCGAACTCGTCCCCGCGGTCACCAATTCACGACGCAGGGCGTCAAGAGCCGGAGCGAGCCGAGGCAACACCGCCGACGCGCCTTCGCCGGCGTTGGCCAACACCGCGGCAGCCAACTGCCGGGCCGCGAGTTCGTCGCGGGCGACGCCGTGCTTCAGACACGCCCACACCGCCAGCCTCTCCCACAGATCGCTGTAAGTCCATATCAACGCACGGGAAACGCCAAAGCCGTCGCCGCGCAGCAGCGACCGCTGGTGGGCGCGGGTGCGACACACGATCAGGGTGTCGGCGCGAGACATGGCTCCCCATAGATCCTCACACGCGCTCGTGGAACGATTCTGCTCCCTGTGCGTTCAATGGGGTGGTGATGACGCTCTTTGGGCTGCCGTCAGCTTTCAGTCATGCCCTTGGCTCGTACCGGACCCTGATCCGGCGGCTTGGGGGCGTGGCGCTCGTGCTCATGGGCGTTCACGCGGCCGCTGACGTCCTGGACGACCTGGCCTACACCGCTCTCGATGCCATCGACCTCGTCGTCGACGACGCTTTGGCCGCGTTGCTCGGATGGCTTTCGGCTGCTGGCGGCTTGACTCCCGACGCGGCCGCCATGGCCATCGAGAGGGCCAGCCTGGCTGTCGACCTCGCCGAAAAAGACTGGTTGGCCCTGCGCCTCGCCCTCGCCGTCGAACTCATGGTCGATGTGCTGTTGTTGGACCTGGCCTGGGGGGCTCGCGTCTTTGAAGGCACGACGGTCCTCGACGAGCTCAGGCGCACGACCCGCCAGTTGCGGGACGCGTTCAGCGCCATCGACCTCGAGAGGGTGCTGGCGCCGCTCACGCTGTTGCTGCTCGCCATCAGTGGCAGCGTGACGGTTGGCCTGGCCTTGGAGCAACCAGTGCGGGCATGGCTGGCGGCGGCGGCCCCCGGTCTGCTGGTGGCCTCCAATCTCGCCGCCGCGACCGGTATCGCCGTGGTCGCCGTGCTGGTGTGGCGCTTTGTGCCCGAATTGCTTCACGGCGCCGTCGTCAGGGCCCATGAGCGGGGGAGCAAGGCCAGCCAGCGACTGCAGCAGCGGCGCCAGCAGGCTCCCCCGCGCCATCCGAGCGTGGCCGCAGTCGTCGACGTGCTGCGTCGCGGGCTGCGCGGTGCCTGGCTGGTGGCGGCGTTGTTGATTGCTTCCACCGGGCTCCTGGGTGGCACCCACGACCTCAATGGCCTTGGGGCTCGTGGCCTCCTCGACCGGATGGGAGCTGACCCATGAGCAGCCCCGTCCATCGCCGTGCTCGTCGTGGGCTGTTCGACGCGCTGCTGCTGGCCTGTCTGGGGTACGCCGTCTACGCCGCCACACCCATTGGTGCCGTCGTGGAAACCGGCATCCGGGTGGCCCGGGGGCAACGCGATCATCCGTCATGGTTTTCGACGTTCCGGGGGCGCGACACCGCGCCGCCGCCACCGTCGGAGGCCACCGCGGTCGCGCTCACCCAGCTGGTCAGTGGCGACGTTCCCGAGCCGTTGCAGCGTGCCTCTCTCGCCCACGGCGTGGACACCGACGTCTTGGCCGCCGTGATCGCCGTGCGCGGCGGCTGCGCTGGAACCACCTGCAGCGCCGACGCACCCGACAAGCTCGCGATGTATGCCCCCGGGCATGGTGCCCGCATTGACGTCGACGTCATCGCCAAGGCCATCCAGGCTGCCCGGGTCGCCTTGGCCACCACCAATGACGAACTCGCCATTGAGGCGTTGTTCCTGGGCACTCCCGCCGTCACGCTGGCCCTGCAACAGGCCCGGCGCAGCGGCCTGGAGGGTGCCGACGACGTCGAAGTGCATGCGCCGTTTTTCGCCCCGGGGGCCCGGCGAGGTCCGTTGCAGGGGGCGATGGCGGTGTTGCTGGTGCACCGGTTGCGAACCCTGGCGTGGCCAACCGACGGTCGTTTCCGCATCACGTCGCCCTTCGGCGAGCGGGTGCATCCCGTGACGGGCAAGACCACGTTCCACAATGGCACCGATGTCGGGACGCCGTCGGGCACGCCGTTGGTGTCAGCCCATCATGGCCAGGTGAAGCGCCAGAGCGTCGACAGCATCAGTGGCAACTACGTCATCGTCGACCACGGTCTGGGCATTCAGACCACCTACTGTCATCTCGCCGCGGCGAGCGTGCATGAACACGAGCACGTCGACCGCCTTGACGTCGTTGGCCTCAGCGGCGCCAGCGGTCGCGTCACGGGGCCGCATCTGCATTATGTGCTGCGTTTGTCCGACAAGGCCGTCGACGCCCAACGGTATGGCCGCGCCCCGGGTCATGGCGGCGCGGTCATGACGGCGGCGCCTGCGTCCACCTCGCCATCGCCATCGCCATCGCCATCGCCATCGCCATCGCCATCGCCATCGCCTCCAGCCACTCCGCCACCCTCGACGAAGGCCCGCATGCCAAAGCCCGCCCCCAGCGCACCGGCGACCTCACTGGCGCCAACGCCGGTGGCTCCGCCTGCACGTGCACCGACCGCGCCGGACGGGGTAGGATCCTCCCCATGATGTTGACCATCGCTTCGTTGCTGGCCCTTCAGACTGCGCCGTTGGTCGTCGAGGTCCTCGGTGTTCCGCCTCCCCCGGCGCTGGCCGCCGCCGACATCATCGCCGCCGGTCGGGCAACGTTCACCGCTCGTTGCCAGATGTGTCACGGCCTCGACGGCAATGCGGACACGCCGGTCGGTCGGGCCCTCAAACCGCCCCCCCAGCGCTTTACCGATCCCCTGTGGCAGGGGCGTGTCACCGACAGCGAGATCAAGAAGGCCATCGTCGAAGGCGGTGCCGCCGTGAAGCGGTCGCCAGCCATGCCGGCGTTCAAGGATTTGGCGCCGGCGACCTCGTTGGAGCCCCTGGTGGCATTCGTTCGCAGCCTGCGTGCCACCGTCGCGGTCGTGAACGTCGTGGCCGGCGACCAGGTCATCACGGCGACCGGGGCGTTGCGTCCCGACGGCGGCGCTCGCATCGTGGTGCCCGGCGTCACAGGTTCGGTCACGGTGCTTGGCATCGTCGACGAAAAAAGCCTGCCATTTTGCAGCGTCGACGTGTCTGAGGCCGCCGGAGCAAACATCACCTGCGCGCCCTCAAAGTGATGACGCGCGGGTGGGAGTTTCATTCACGCGTTGATGTGTGTCGGCGGTCATCGGTGGCCAACTGTCGCGGGTTTATGGCTGCTTCCTGGCGGCGAGTTTCAGCTTCAGGTCGTGAAACAGGGACCAGGCCACCGGGACGATCAGCAAGGTAACCATCAGGCTCATGGCCTGACCACCGACGATGACCTTGGCCAACGCTGCTCGCGAAGCCGCCCCTGGCCCCGACGCCACGGTCATCGGCGCCATGGCCGCAATCAACGTCGCCGTCGTCATCAAGATGGGGCGCAGACGGATGCGATTGGCGGTGATGATGGCGTCGCGCACCGGGTGCCCGGCAGCCACCAGTTGGTTGGTGGTGTCCACCTGCAAGATCCCGTTTTTCTTGACGATTCCAAAGAGCATGAAGACGCCGAAGATGGAGTACACGTTCACGGACTCCCTCAGCAGCAGAAGCGACAACAGGGCAAACGGCGCCGTCAGCGGGATGGCCAACAAGATGGTCACTGGGTGCAGCAGGCTTTCGAACTGCGCCGCCAACACCATGTAGACAAAGACCAGCGACAGCAGCAGCGCCAACAGGAATTCCTTGCGGGTCTCCTCGAGCGTTTGCACGTCCCCCATGAAGACCGAGTCATAGCCCGGAGGAAGGTTGGCGTTGTCGACGATGGTTTGCAGACGCTCCACCGCTGTCGACAAGGTACTGCCCGGGGCAGGGTTGGCCGACACGAAGACCTGGCGCATGCCCCCCAGCCTCAAGATGAGCGTTGGTCCCTGCTCTTCGGTGAGGATGCCAAGGTTCTCGACGGCGACGAGTCCCTGGCGGCTGGTGCCGATGGGCAGACGGCCGATGCGCTCTTTGCTGTTTCGATCGTCGAGCTCGGTGCGCAGGATGATGTCGTAGCGCTCGTCGCCGTCCTTGAACGACGAGACCTTGTCACCTCCCACCATGATGCGCAGGGACTCGGCGACGTCAAACGGCGTCACGCCCAGGTCTGCAGCCTTCTTGCGGTCGGGGTGCATTCGCAGCTCGGGCAGGCGGTCGGCCGACGGCGAAAAGGTGTCGACGAAGGTGGGGTCGGCGCGGATGTCGGTCAGCAGTCCCTTCAGGATTTCCTCCAGCTTGGCGAGGTCGGGGCCGCGCACCGCCAGGCGCAGCTTGCCACCGTAGCCGGTGCCACCGATGCCGGATGTGTTGAGCGAGCGGATGGTTGCCCGCAGGTCCGGGTACCTGGTGAACACACCGCGGGCCCGGTTCATGACGTCGACCTGTGACACGTCGCGTTCATCAATGGGCACCAGCCCAACATAGATATTGGCGCGGGTGGCGGAGCCGGTGCCGCGAGTGTCGCCCACGGTGACGAGGACGTCCTTGACGCCCGGCAGTTGGGCCACCTGTGACTCGGTCTCACTGATGACGCCGTCGGCGGCCAGCAGACTGGTGCCGGTGGGCATCTCGAGCGAGATCTCGAATTCGCTCTGATCGTCCTCAGGCAAAAAGTCCGACGGCGTCAGCATGTACAGGGGGACACTCGCGCCGGTCAGCAGGATCGACATGACCACGACGAGCGCGCGATGGTCGAGGGCCCAGGCCACCGAACGTGCATAGCCCGACTCGAGCGGAGCCATTACGGCGTTGGCGAAGCGCTCCAACGCCGCTGGCGGGCCGGCGTCTTTGGCGGACAGCAGAAACCGGCTGGCCATCATGGGCGTCAACGACAGCGAGATGAACAGCGACACCAGGATCGAGGCTGCGACCGTGATGCCGTAGCTGTAGAAAAGGCGTCCGACCTGACCCTCCATAAAAGCCACGGGCAGGAAGATGACGACGAGCGAAAGCGTGGTGGCCGAGACTGCCAGTGCGATTTCACGAGTGGCGATTTTCGCAGCCATGGCCGGCGTCAGCTTGTCTTGATGCAGGTGTCGATGGATGTTTTCGACGACGACAATGGCGTCGTCGATGACGACGCCGACCGACAGGGTCAGCGCCAGCAATGTGATGTTGTTGAGCGTGAAGCCACACAGGTCCATGACGGCAAATGTTGCCGTCACCGAGGCGGGGATGGCGACAGCGGCTATCAACGTCGAGCGCCATGAGCCCATGAAAAACAGCACGGCGAGCGCGGCCAGCAATGCGCCGCCCACGAGGTGGAAGCGGGCCTCGTTGACGCTTTCCTGTACGAAGACGCTCGCGTCGCGCAGCACGATCATTTCGGCGCCGGCGGGCAAGCTGGGCCGTACCGATTCAAGTCGTGCTTTGACCGCGTCGGCGGTGGCGACGATGTTGGCCCCCGACATCTTCTGCACATTCAAGGTGACCGCGCGTGTGCCGTTCAACCGTGACGTGCCGCGGACCTCGACGGTGCCATCCTCGACGGTGGCGATGTCGCGCACCAGGACCTGGGCCCCCGAGGGACGGGCGACCACGACGATGTCGCCGATCTCGGCGACGGTCTGCACGCGCGCCATCGTGCGCAAGATGTCCTCGCGGGCGTCCCGGGTGACGCGACCACCGGGGATCTCGACGTTTTGTTGCTGCAGGGCCCGCTTGACCTCGAGAATGCTGATGCCGGCGGCCGTCAGGCGGTCGGCGTCGACGATGACATTGATGGCCCGGCGCAAGCCTCCGTCGATGGTGACGGCGCCGACGCCGGGAGCGGTGGCGATGACGTCCTTCACGCGGGTCTCGGCAAATTCGGTCAACTCCCTCAATGACGAGGAGCCAGAGACGGCCACCGCCAGCACCGGCGTGCTTTCGCTGTCGAAGGTCGAGATGACGGGCGGGTCGGTGCCCTCGGGCAGCTGGCGCACGACTCGCGACAGCTTGTCGCGGACATCTTGGACGGCCTCGGCGACGGGACGGTCAAGGCTGAAGGTCAGCATGATGAACGAGAAGCCCTCCCGATTCACCGAACGCATCTCCTCGATGCCGGCGATCGTGTTGAGTTGCTCCTCAATCGGCTGCGTCACCGCGCTCTCGATTTCCTCGGGGCCGGCACCGGGCAGGGCGGTGAAGACCGTCACTTGCGGCCGCTCGACCGACGGCAGCAGGTCGACCCCGAGGCGCTGGTACGAAATCAAGCCGACGACGACGAGGGCCAGGCTCATCATCAGCGCGAACACCGGCCGGTCGACCGAGATGTCGGCGATGCCGACGCCTGGGCGGGCGAGGGGCTTCAGCGGCTCATTGGGTCCAAAGGGCACATGGGACGACGTCATCAGCGAGATCCTGCAGGTGCGGCGGGGGCCGTTGGCGGCGTGCTGTCGATGGTGACGGCGGCGCCGGGAAAGAGGCGGGCAATGGCGGTGACGATGATGGTGTCGTCGGCCTTGAGCTCGCCTGTGACCAGCGCAAACGAGCCCCGCTTGCGCAGTATCTGCACCCGCCGATCAACGGCCTTGTCGTCAACGACCACAAAGACCTTGGTGACGCCGGCGACGTTGGAGACGGCCGTTTCAGGGACCGCGAACACGAGTTCATCATCGCCCACGACGACGCGGGCCCTGGCGAAGCTGCCCGGTTTCAGACGGCCATCGTTGTCGAGTGCTGCTTCAATCGGGAAGGTGCGAGAGGCGCTGTCGATGACCGGGCCGACCCGGGCGACGCGACCCTTGGTGGAGACGCCGAGGGCCTCGACGTTGATGTCCATCACCAGCCCCTTTTTGACCACGTCGGCGTAGCGCTCGGGCACGTCGCCCCGCAGCGTGAGGGAACTGGCCTGCACCACCCGCATCACGGGCTGCCCGGGCTTCACCAGCTCGCCAAGGCCCACCAGACGCTGGGCCACGACAGCATCGACGGGGGTGGTGATGGCCGTGTCTCCCAGACGCAGGCGCGCCACACCGAGGGCCGCGCGGCGGGCGCGGGCGGTGGCAATGTTGGCGCCGGCGTCGTCCATGGCTGCGGCGAGGGTGGCCTGGGCGACCTGGTCCCGCGTCCTGGCGGTATCCAGGTCCGCCTGGGGGGCGACCCCTTTTTGAAAGAGCTCAGTCACGCGCTGGAGGGTTCGTGCGGCTTCTTCGCCATCTGCGGCGGCTCGGCGTACCGCAGGGCTGGAATCGGGCCTGGCTGCGTCCAGGGTGGCATCGTCGGTTCCGGCGCGTGCCAACGCGGTGCCGTAGTCGGCGTCAGCAAGGGCCGCCTGAAGCCGGGGCATCTCCCTGGCCAACTGGACGAGGATGGTCCCGGCTTTGACCTCGTCCCCCAGGTCGGCGCCGATTCGTTCCACCCGGCCCTCGACTTCTGCTGACACGGTGATTTCCTCCCGCCCGACCAGGGAGCCGGTGATGTCGATGACCCGTTCCACTTTCTCCTCCCGCGCCTCAATCGTCCGTACAGTCACGGGCTTGCCCGGGCTTTTGCTTGTCCCGCTCTTGCTCGGAGTCTCCGGGGGATCGCTACAGGCGGCGAAAACACAGGCACAGGCGATCAGGGCGAGGGGGCTGATGAGGTGGCGCACCGGCCGTGCATAGCGTCAGGATGCGCGCCTGCCACCCGCCATCAAACATGATGTTGACATGTGATGAGGCTCCACGTAGGAGTCGGCGCCGTCGCTGGTGTAGCTCAGTTGGTAGAGCATCTGCCTTGTAAGCAGGGGGTCACGGGTTCAACTCCCGTCACCAGCTGAGTTGCTGCTTTTTCGTTGTTCGGGTTCGGTTGGTGTTCGGTTGGTGTCCTTGTCAGTGTCTTTGGTTGTTGCGGCTGGTCCGCTGTATGAGGTGAACGCTGGAGGGGTACCCAAGTGGCCAACGGGAGCAGACTGTAAATCTG
>CAJBHN010000013.1 GCA_903952805.1 uncultured Myxococcales bacterium
CCACGCCTCCGCAGTCAGCGACGCGGCGAGGCCCGTCGTTGGGTCGAGGGGGATGGTTGTTCGGACGTCAAAGCCAGCCTGACCTGCAGCGAAGAAGTCGTTGAGGCGCAGCGCGGAGTGTTGGCTTGCCGCAGACAGGGTCGCGTCGCGACCTGCATCAAAGAAGCAGCCGGTCAGCGACGTGTGAAACGTCGTGAGCGGCGTCAGCAACGTGGTCGACGTGTCGCCTGCCCCGTGGTCTTCAATGAGGGAGCAGAGTTCGTTTACGCCCAGCTGCACCAGGCCGCCGGTGGCTTCCTCGACGTAGGTGCCGCGGGTTGCGCACACCATGATCGGACCTGCGTGGCTCTTCACGTCCACCGTGAAGGTGCCGTCCTCGGCTGTGGTCGCTGTTCCAAGCTCGTCAGAGCGACGGGCGCCATCGATGGCGAAGGCCTTGACCTCGGCGGCGGTCACGAGGCCCTTGAACACGACTCCCGTTACAGAGCCCTGCTTGGCCTGGCCGATGTTGTTGCCGCATGAGGATGCCGTCAGGAGAGACGTCACGGCAGCAAGGATAAACGGCGACGCGTGAAGGGTGCGAGGCAGGTTGCGATACATGATTGGCCCTTCCGAGGGTGACGACGATGGCATGGGGTCGAGGGGTGGTCGAGACGTTGTCAGCCGGTTTTTTCGCGCCTGTTTTGACGCTTGCGCGGCTGCGCCTTTTGGGGTTCAGGGGCTACCCCTTTGCAGCCGTCAGATCGGAACCGGCAGCAGCCCCAAAATGCGCCCTGGGGCCCTTGTCGCTGGACCGTGGGGGCGCGGCACAGGGGACATGGCGGCGGCGGCGTCTCTGAGGACGTCGTGTAGCTGCAGGTCAGGCATTTGAAGAACGGCACAACCCGGCCGTCGCGGCGGGTCGACAGGCGCGCCATTGGACCGTGCGCCGAGTCCTTGTGACACGGCGACTTGGCGTGCTCCTTGGCCTCGACGACCTCGACGTGGCCGCAGGCCTCGGCGCTACAGCGGGCCATGCGGCCGAGGCGTCCCACGACGAGGTTTCTGGGGGCGCCGCATTTGCCGCAGGGCTTGGTGTCCCGCACGACGGCATCGCGGTCGAGGTCAGGGTTTGCCTGCGCAAAGGACGCGAGCTTGTGCGACGCCAGTGCGAGCATCTTTCGCAAACCGGTGTCGAAGGTCGTCAGAAAGGTTTCGCGAGCGAGTCGCCCCTCAGCGATGCGGTCGAAGTTCTTCTCGATGCTCGCTGTGAAATCCGAGCGCGTGAGCAAGTCGAAGGAGCCCCGCAGGAGCTTGTCCGAGAGCTCCCCGAGCTTGGTCGGCGAGAGTTCGCGAACCTTCGGATCACACACGACGTACTCGCGCTCGACGATGGACGTCATGACGGCCGAGTAGGTGGCGGGACGGCCGATGCCGAGACGCTCCAGGTGGGTCGTCAGGCGGGCCTCAGTGAAGCGGCTTGGGGGCTTTGTCTGCCCGGCCCGCTCCTTGAGGTCGACGAGCCGAAGCCTTTGGCCTCGTTCGGTGGCCGGGATTGGTGAGTCTTTGTTCGAAACGGTTTTGGGAAGCAAGCCCATGAAGCCGACGGACTTGATGACCATGCCGCGGGCGATGAGCGCGTAGCCCGAAAGGCCCTCCACAGAAATTGTGACAACCGTGCTCACCAGCTGCGCGTCGGCCGCCTGACACACGAGCGTCCGCTGCCAGATGAGGTCATAGAGCGCGCGCTCGTCCTTGCTCAGGCTTGCCAGTGCTTCGGGCGGCTGGCTCATTTTCGTTGGACGAATGGCTTCGTGAGCCCCCTGAGCGTGGGCCTTGTTCGAGTACGTCTGCGGGACAGCCGGCAGGAAGTTTGGAGCCTTCTCCTTGAGCGCCGCCCGGATGTCCTCGATGGCCTCTTCGGAGAGGGTCGTGCTGTCCGTGCGGATGTAGGTGACGAGACCCTTCTCGAAGAGCTCCTGGGCCAGGGCTGTCGTCTTCTTGGCTGCCATCTTCAACGCGGTCGAGGCCGTCGACAGCAGCTGCGAAGTCGTAAACGGTGGCGGGGGCCGCCGCGTGGAGGGGCGTTCAGAGACGGTGCTGACGGTGTGCTTGTGCTCCTTCAGGTGCCGGGCGAGCGATGCCGTGACCGCCGGGTCTGCGAGCCGCAGCAGTCGATAGCCTCCAGCGTCCAAAGCCTTCTCACCATCGTCAGCGATGTCGCCGCCGCCGACTGTTCCGTCGTCGTCGTTGCCGTGGTCGTTGCTCTCGCTGTCGCCCGCGTTTTCGGAAACGTTACGCACAAGCTCGCCGGCGATGGGTGCCGGTGCCGAAACGTGGAGCTGGGCCTTCAAGCCACCGTCGTAGGCTGCTTCGATGGTGGTGAAGCCCTGGACGCGGAAGGACCGGATGGCGTGTTCGCGGTCAACGATCATGCGGACGGCGGCTGACTGCACCCGGCCGGCGGAGCGGCAGCCGAATCGCCACAGCGGACGAGAAAGCTCCATGCCGAACTCGTAGTCGAGGACCTGCCGGGCGCGCTGAGCCGCGACAAGGCGCTCGTCGAGGGGAACCGGGTTCGCCAAGGCTGCCTTGAGCCCGGCCTTCGTGATCTCCGTGCACCGCACCCGCAGGACGCGTCGGGGGTCGAGCCGGAACATCCTGGTGAGGTGCCAGGCGATGGCCTCTCCCTCGCGGTCGGCGTCTGTCGCCAAGATGACCCGGTCGGCTTGGTCGATGCGGGCCTTCAGGCGGGCCACAACGTCGGGCTTGTGAACGGCCCAGTGTTCCTGCCAAGTCGTCGTGTTGACGACGTCAGAGAATGCTTGGCCGTCCATCTTGGGCAGGCCGCAGAAGTGACCGACCGTGGCCACCACCGCGAAGGCCCCCTGGCCGAAGAGCGCGTCCAGATAGCCTTGGATGTGCTTCACCTTGCCGGGGGACTCAACGATAAACACATTCATAGGCTACACGAGTAGCGCATATGTGTTCCGCTGCCATGTACGTGCGTCACAGCCTGCGTCTGACATCCCAAAGCCGTCCCAGCTGCCCGCAAGGCAGCCGGCCTATTCCTCCAGGGTGGTGAGGGCGATGGCGCCGAAGAACCGCTCGATGGTGTCTTGCAGGGGCGTCGGCAGCACCAGCGCATCGAGACCGTGCGCGACTGTTGCGTCGCCGAGGACCTTCAGAGCCATGTGGATGGCGATGGCCCGTTCCTCGAAGGAGCGCGTCTCATAGGTGACGTCGGGATGCGGCAGGCGGGTGAACGTCGGCCGCAAAAACGGCTTCCCGGTGCGCCACAGCTCCAGGGGGTCGAGACCCACCAGGGTGCATTTGCGGCGGATGGCCAAGTGGATGGCCATCGACAGGCTGGCGTCAGGGTACTGGCCGCGAAGGACCTCCACATACTCGTCCAGCGCGATTTGCGTCCGGGGATGCACGAAGAGCTTCAAGGGGAGGTTCTCGTGGCTCTCCTTCACGGGTCGGGGAATCACGATGTCTGCAACGTTTGGCCAGCGGGAGAACGCGGCGGCAAGCTGCTTGTTCGTCGAGGCGCGCAAGATGAACCGCGCCCGGGTGGTGCCCTTCAAACGGGCGTGCATCGACTCCAGGAGCTCTCGGACGTCCTCGAGGGACGTAGCCACGGCCTCCTTGGTGGTGACCGTCTCTGCGGTCGGCATGGCCGCTGCCTTCTTGGTCGCAGGCAAGAAGCCAAGCTCGATCAGCTGCTCGGAGACAGCGTCTTCCCCCACGCGGATGATGGTCCCTGCGTGAAAGAGGTCAGACAACGCCGAGACGGCGCCAAAGAGCTCTTCGGGGAGCCGGTAGTTCTTCGGGGCCGCCTTGCGACCGGGGGTGATGGAGCGTTCGGTAGCCATGGGATGCACATGTAGCCTACCTGCCGTTGATGTAGATCAGAAAACGGGCCCCCCGCTTGGTGCTGACCATGGTCTGGCTCGTATTGATGCGGCTGGTGTTGCCAGCCGCTGGCGACGTAGCCCCCTGAATGGCTGCACCGGGCACGCCGCCACCGACAGCGACGGCGGCGGCACCACCGAGGGCGCTGACGGTGGCGCTGGCGGCACCGGCGAGGACATCGGTGCCGTCTGCCCCCGATGGATTGCCAGGGATGCCGGCCTTGCCGTCCAAACCAAGGGCCGAGCCCGACAGCGAGACGTTCTTGCCCCCGACGATGGCGGTCGTGAAGGTCACGAAGAGACGTGTCCCCGAAGACCCCGACGTGGTGCCGTGGATCTCTGTGCCCGCGGGAATCGTGACGTCGCCAATGTCTGTCTGCTGCGTCACGAGGGCAATCACCGGCCCTGCAGGGGAGCTGACGAGGTCGGCGTTCACCCGAACGGGCACCCGAACACCGTTGCGACGGCTGTCGGGCGCGGCCGACGCGGTCGTGGCCGCAGCACCTGTCGTTGTGGCACCGGTGTTGGTGGTGCGATTGCCATAGCGCCCCCAGGGCGACGACGCGTCTGGCGACGGCGACGGCGACGGCGTCGGAGCCGCCGCTGGAGCAGACGTTACATGGCTGCCAGAGCTCGAAGGACGCTGGCCTGTGCCCTGGGCCACCTGGGGCGGTGCCGCAACGGGCTGCGGGAAAGGAGCGTCGGGGAGTGCTTCGCTTGGGGCTGCTTCTGGGGTCTGGGGAGCGCCCAGACGCGGATTGGCCATGGCTGCAGCCAACAGCGCCTGACGCTGCTTTTCCTCGGCCGACTTCCGACGCTGCTCGTCTTGCAGGGAGCGCATCTCGTTTTCGGCGTCGATGCGCCGCTTCTCGTCGTCGGGGCTCGCCGCCAGCTTGTCGCCGCCAGCGGCAGACGCGACCTGGGGCTTGTCGCTCGACCCGAAATCAAGGGTCAGCATGACGACGAGACCAAGGAGGGCCAGCGAGCCGGCGATTGCCGCAGGCAAAACCACGCTCTTCTTTGCCTGGGTCTCACGCGGCGACGCGCGCGTGGCAGGCGAGAACGTCGGGGGAGGCAGCACCACGGACATCTGCGACGGCGTCGGCTTGTCTTCGTCCCGGTACTCCTCAGAGACCGATTGAACCGCGGCCGGTGCCACGGCCGCAACCTGGGCCATGTGCCCATTCGCGTTGCCGTCGACCTCGGCTGTGAGCATCCGCATCAGCGTGTGCTGGCCGGGCTCGCCAGTGGAGCGGGGCGCCGCCTGCTGCGAAGACGCGCTTCGTGAAGGGTCGAAGGCTTGCGCCATGGCCGCCATCTCGCGGTCGACGGCCGAGTCAGATGGCAGCGCGCGCTTGCGCCCATCAATCGTTGGCACATCGACGCGGAGCAGCGAGGGCAACCCCGCCTGGGGAAGCGATGGCAGGTCGACGAGGGAATTGTCGCCAGCTGCGGGCCCCTGAGCGCTGCCGCTTTGGAAAACCGGGCTCCGCTCGCCCCCAGATGATCCAGGACTGGGGTCTGAAAAGAGAAGCTCGCCGCTTGAACCGTCAGCACCAGCGGCACGAGCAGCACCAGCGGCCCCGACGGCGCCGGCACCGACTGTTCCACCAGCACTCCCCGTGAAGGACTCCGTGGGTGTATGCCTTGCCAGCTGCGTCATCCGTCGATGCCGTGGTGGCACAAACGCGGGCCTGCTGGCGTCGCTCACGGCGGTGATTGACTGCAACTGGGCGACGACTGCCTGGGCAGTCTCTGTGCGCTTCAGTGGGTCCTTCTCGAGAAGGCCAGACACCACGCGGGCGAATTCCGCGCTGATGTCTGTGCGAAACGTCTCCACGGGCTCGTATTCACCCTTCATGACGCGGTGATAGAACTGCAGCTCCCCTTCATCTGAAAGGTGGGGGTGCACGCCTCGATGGGTGAGCAAGAAGTAGAAGATGCACCCCAGGCCCCACAGGTCGGTGAGTTGGGTATGCCTGCGGCCCCGGGTGTTGGCGGACAGGTATTCGGGGGCCAGGTAGGCGAGGGTCCCCAGGGAGCTCCCGGTCTGGGTCAGCTGGCGGGACGCCGACTCGTCCTTGGCGAGGCCGAAGTCGAGGATCTTCGCTGTGTCGTTTGCCCCGATGATGGTGTTTTGCGGCTTCAGGTCCCGGTGCAAAACGCCGGCGCCGTGGGCACACGCCAGACCCTCGGCGAGCTGCAGGCAGACCTGACGAATGCGCTCCAGGGATGGGTTGTTGGACACCGCCCAACGCTTGCCGTCATCGCCCGCGAAGTACTCCATGACGAGGTATGGATACGACAGCTCCTGGGGCTTGCCCGTCCGCAGGGTGACTGTCGTGTGGATGGTGCCGCCGTCGGTGGCGTAGATGATGTTTGGGTGGGCAAACCGGGCAAGGGTCTTTGTCTCGCGGTTGAACCGCTCGAGCATCTCCTTGAGGGCTTTTGCCTCCTCAGCTGCTTCGTCGTCGTCGCCGTCGACGGCGCCGATGTCGACGGCAATGACCTTCAGGGCCCGGTCAACAGCCAAGACCTCATGGTGGACGAGGTAGACGGCACCCATGCCGCCTTGCCCCAGCAAATGCTTGACGACGTACTTGCCGTCGATGCGTTGTCCCGCTTGAAGGTCGTACCGCATGGATTCCTCAACCCCTCAAAACGTGATGTCGCCGATGGAAACGGTCCGGCTCTTGCCGCCGTCTTCAACCACTTCCAGGGTGTAGGTCGATGGCGGGATGGACGGGTCCACAAGTTCTGCCGCAACGATGGCCCGGGTCCTCTCGTTGAACAGCAGGGACTCCCGCTCGATGAAATGACTCGTCGACGTGACCCCGTTTGCACCAGACAAAGACGGCGTCGACAGGACGAGGTCTTCCCGGTCGCGGTTTTCCACCTCAAACGTGATCCACAAGAGTCGGCCGTTTTTGCACAGCTGACCCAGCCGAACGACCATCTGCTCGGAGCGCCGTGGGCCACCGGAGAAGTCCTTGCACTTGGTGCCGTGCAGGGCGGCCTTCATGATGGCTTCGTTTGCCTTCTCGGCGAGCTTCACCTCAAAGACCTGCGCCATCTCGCGGTCGAAGGCCGTCTGCCGCTTCGTGGCCTTGGCGTCTTCGGGCAGCGTGATTTCCACGCGCGTGTCTGCCTGTTCGGGGAAAGGCGTGAGCTCCACAAAGAACGTCACGGTGGCGCCGCCAGCCAGGGTGATGTCGAGGTTGGTGATGAACGCTTCAGGAGGCGCGTCGCCACCGGGAAGCCTGGCGTTTTTGAGGGTCATCGTCTGGGTCGACTCGACGAGGTCGAGACGGAAGAGCTGTCCCTTGTACTCGGCGTCGGCGAAGACGCACTCACCGCAGATGGGCGTCTCCTTCCAAGGCTCTGGAAGCTGGATGGTCGTTGCAACACCGGGCACCAGCCGGAGCTTGTGCACGGCCTTCTTGAGGGGATCGAGTTGGATGGTGCGAATGGCCAACGTGTCTCGCGGCTGCGGCTGCGGGGCTGCCAATTCAGCAGGGGCCGGCTTTGGAGCAGACGGCGACGGCGGCATCATCTTTTTGCCTGCAGCACCAGCAAGCATCATGAAGGCGGTCAAAGAGGCAGCAAGCGCGTTCATCGTTCAACTCGCGACAGAGACGACAAATATCAAAGCAGAAAAGGAAGGTCCGACGATGAAAACGGATGGGGCTTGTCGGTGTCATCTTCATCGAGTGCGCCTGGGTCATCAAGAGGCTCGATGCTGATGATTTCCTCCCAGCAGACCCTCATCTTGGTGACGCCCGGGACCATGAGGTCCACCTCTCGCTCCGAAAACGTCGTCGGGATGGCTTCGATGGTCATGGACTCGACCTCTGAGGCTGGACGAACGGTGAGGCGGTACAGGTGGCGGTTCTTCAAGAGCTTTATCGCGAGCAACTGCCGCAGTCGCCACACGCCCGATGCTGTTGTTGCCTTGAGTGCTCGCGTGGCCATTGCCTGCTCCCACATCTCATTGTTGGAAGAACCCGCCCACAATGACGAACTCGCCATCCAATAACCCCAGGCGCCTCAGTCGGTCTTGTCGAGGACTTCCCAGTACGACACGAGCATGCCGTAGAGCGCCGTGTTGGTGACGGGGTATTCCTTGAAGCCTGCCTGCACGAGGACCTTGCGCTTGATGGAGTTCTCCTCGCTGGGCGGCGCCAGCATGGGCATGGCCCGCGTCTTCACGACGGCTTTGCAGTTCCATTGGCCTCCGGCTCGTTCGCAGGTGATGTCTTCGAGCTTGATGGGCTCGATTTCGTTGCGGACGGTGGAGCGAACCATCCAGTCGATGGCCGTCGTCGTGCCCGTCGGCACGACCTCCTTGGGAACGGAGACCGTGTCTGACAGCGACTGCTGAAATACCTTGCGCCATTCGCTGTTCATCAAGAGCTTGGCGTCGTCAAAGCGCTGGATGACGTCGGCGCTGTTCCAGGCAAGCAGCTTGTCGGACATCGTCAGGAAGAAGCGCTTCGCATCGATCTCGCGGACGGTGACGTCACCGGCGCGGACGAGCACCGGCTGGGCATTGGGGTTGTCGGGCCAGATGACCACTGGCGTTGGCGTCACGGCGACGGTGAACACCATGAAGATGCTCATCAGGCCGATGGCCATGCCGATAAGGCCGAAAAGCACAATGATGCGACCGCGCTTTTCAAGGCGATGCAACAGGTCGAAGGCGTCTGGAACGTGAGGCTGTGGCGTCGTCATGTCACTCGGCTCGATTCATATTGTTCTTGATGGCGCGACTCTTGGCGATGGCTTCGCCCTGGCTCATCTGGCGTGGTGCGGGAGCGACGCCTTCGTCACCGGCCCGGCTGGTGCTGGGTGGAGAGCCGCCGCCGCCGCCACCGCCTCCAGACGGTGGACCGCCGCCGCCGCCGTCGCCGCCGCCACCGCCTGGTGTTGCACCACCGAGGCGGCCGCTGACGACGCCTGAGGCAAACCCGGTGGCCTGGCCGAGCATCTGGCCTGCGACGGAGCCCATGCCACCGCCGCGCAGCATGGCGCCACAGAGCACGGGGATGAGGAGGTAGGCCCCACTGAGGATGAAGCAGTAGGCGATGTTCTCGCCGTAGGCCGCAAGGTTGGCGACGACCGTCGTCTGGTCGTTGACGATGGTTGTGGGGATGGCCGCGAAGCGGGCGCCCATCATGCTGCCGAGGACCTTCACGGCGAAGCCCCACAACTGGAGTTCGAGCAGGGTGAGGCCCCACGAGAAGAGCAGCCCGGAGGTCGGGCCGGGAAACGCCGAGAGGACGATGATGACGGGGCCAACGGCGAGGATGAGGGTGATGGCCGTCTTTTGGATCATGGTGAGCAGCAAGATGACGGCCGACGTCATCAGGAACGCCAGGGTCATCACCAACTCGGCGACGCTCTCCATGAAGCGGTTCATGAACTCCGTGGGCGACGTCAGCAGGAGGCTCGGGGCCGACGGCAAGAAGGGCGAGTTGAGGATGTCTCTGGCTGCCTGGGCGACGTTGCTCGATACGCCGCCGGTGGCGTCGTCGAGCTTGCTGCTGGCACTTTCATAGGCAGAGACGGCGGATTGCATGGCTTGCTTGGCGGCCGTTTGCTGTTCAGGGGTCGTTGCCTGGGCGAGGACTTCGCCGACGCGGCCCCTGTTTTGGCGCAGTCGCTGGTCGGCGATGTGCTGGCTGAAGCGAGCGGTCAGGGTCTTTGCCGAGCTTTCGACAATCGCTGCACCGTCGATGTTGCCGCCCTTGGTCAACGCCGAGCCGATGGTCATGACGCCGCTTGCAAACGTCGAGTACTGCAGCAGCAAGATGATGTGGATGGCGAGGGTACCGATGGCCTTGACGTAGTCGGCCTTTTCTCCTCGACGGAGCTTGGACAGTTCCAAGATGAGATGGGCGAGAAAGGCCATCAGCATCAGGGATGCGGCCACCGCCATGCTCGGACTGAAATTGCCTTTGATGGCCCCCTCGAGAAGGTCCAGGGAGGCTTGGGACAGGTCTTCGGCGGCCCCGTCGGCGGCGTTTTGCGGGTTGCTCATGGGTTCGCCTTGCCAATTGATGCGAGGTCATCTTGGGCGGAGATGGCGAGGCCCGTCGCGGCGTTGTTGCCGGTGATGCCTGCGGCCGAGAGGCCTGCGGCCCGGCGCTCATCCTCGGCGAGGCGGGCGGCCTGGGCGTCCATCTGCTGCAGCTGCATCAGGCGCAGCATCTCTGTGAGCTGGCGAGCAGACGTGGCGGCGGCAACGCTCGCGTCGACGTTGGCCTTGGCAGAGATTGCGGCGGCTTCCTTCTGGGTGAGGTTCTCTCGCTTCTCGAGGTCCGCCCGGAGGTTGTCGTTTTCCTTGGCGATGATTTCCATGCCGGCGAGTGTCCGCAGGCTCTCGGCACCGAGGTTGCCGTAGTCCTTCTCTCGAAACGCGAGAAAGGTTTGATAGGCGTTACCGGCGCTGACGGCGGAGTCGAAGGCGCGCCGGTAGGCCGATGGGTCGAAGCCTGTTGGCGCCGACGCCAGCGACTGGTGCAGGGCTGCAGCTTCCCGATTGATGGTGTCGAGCTCGCGGAAGGACGTGAAGAAGTCGCGGCGGGCCTCGTTTAAGACCTCGTCGGGGTTTTGGAGGAAGTACAGGCTCGACTTTACGGCCTCGTTTGCCTCACGAAACGCCGCGAGGGTCCGCTGGGCCGTGTCCACCCCCTCCTGGGTCTTGTTGTAGAGCTCGACTGCCTGGCCGGTCATGACGGTGAGCTGGGCCAAGACCGCCAAGGTCTCTGCATCCACCTCCACGCCGAACCCCAAGACCGAGACCCCGGCCGCAGAGGCTGGCTGCGAGACCAGGGCGGCTGACAAGACGGCAACGCCCAAAGCGCGTCTGAATGAGCCCTCATACCGCCTGGGGCGTGGGGCGTCGGCGAAGCTGGGATCGCGATTCTTCATTGGATACACCTGTATCCTACTTTGTTTTTGCTGCCAAGTGCCAGCTTTGAGGCTGTCTGGACAGGCTCGGGTCGGGTCTCGGCGTGACCGCTGCTCCTCGATCAGCGTTCGCTGGTGTGCGGAGTCGTTCTCCTTCACGCTGCCTTCGAACTTCAGGCCACGCGTGATTGCAGACGGCGACTGACCAAGGGGTCGCTCGCCAGGCCACATCCCGGGTTCTGTCCAAACCCCGCCAGGGTCCGCACGCTGCGCCGCTTCTGGGGTGCCCCGCGCGCACTGCCCGGGTGCGTCTCATCTGCTGGTCCTTCACTCGACCACCCTCGGAGGCACAACGCCTGCGACAGCTGTTGACGCATCCCGTGTGTATCGTTCGATTGGCCACGGGTGCGGACTGGCTTCAAAGCATGAAGTCTTTGGGAGGCCGGATTGATCACGTGGATGGCCTATGTGCTTGCCGCTGTCGTCGACGACGATGACTACAGCCTCCGGGCCAGCGCGACGACCATCCGCGTGGCCATCGAGCAGGCTCTCGCCATGCGAGGTGGCGTTCGGGCCGAGCAGCTCGCCCTCGGCATCGTACCCGCAGGCGGATGGAGTCGGCTTGCCGACGGGGCCGCCGCCCTCGCCAGCCGCGCTTTCACAGTGAAGGTCGACGATGACGTATACGGCGCTGTCATCCAGTCAGGTTCCGTCTCCTGGTGCCTTGGCCTGGGGCGGACA
>CAJBHN010000014.1 GCA_903952805.1 uncultured Myxococcales bacterium
CGGGCGCCACGATGAGGACACCACGATGAGCAGCACCCACCAGCTTCCCCTCAACACCCAGGCCCGGGCCATGCTGCGGGCCATGCACCGCCAGCCAGGCGTCTCGTCGGGCAGCGTCGACGACGCCGTCGCCCACCACGCGGCCCGCGGACCCGGCGCCCATGCCGTCAGCCGGGGAACCGCCTTCGCCGTCGACGGCGACGCCCTCGTGAAGATCCTGCTGGCGGCGATGCCCGCGCAGCATCACGCCATCCTCACGGCCAGGGCTCAAGGCACCACCGACCAGCCTGACCGCTCGACTGGTCGCTTCGAGATCCTGTCGACGTGCATCGACCGGGAAAAGAACCCTGCCCGTCGCCCGGTCGCCGCCACGGCCGCGCGCATCCATGACCCGCTGTACGCCAGGCTGCTGATGACCCCGATGCCGGCGTGATGGCTGGTGGGTCGTGGCCCGTAAACGCATGGACGGCGCCATCGCCGGGTCGACGCCTCGACGTCAATGAACTTGGCCGGCACGACCGTGGTGGGTCGTGACGGTTTGGGCGAACGGGATTGGTCGAGGGTTGTGGTGACCACCGGCCAGTCCCGGCTTGTCGACGGTCTCCAAGGGCGGTCGGGTCAAACAACAACGGAGGCAAGCAACGGCGCTCGTCGAGACATACCGGGACCGCGACCCTGGCGCGCGGTATACTTGTCCATGGCCAAAGCTTTTTCACTGCTGGAAATCATGGCCGTCGTCGCCATCGCCGGCGTCATGGCCGCCGTCGGCATCAGCTCGATGGTACCCATCATTGAAAAGGCCCGTCGCGATGATCAAAGTCGGGCGGCCCTCGCCCAGATTCGCAAGATTCGCGCGCATGCCCTGACAGCCAATGAAGGCGCCGCCATTGAAGCAGCACCGCTGGCTGGTGGTGGCGTTCGCATCGTCACAGCCTCGGTCCCCCGCACCGGCGGCCTTCCCCAATGTCAGAACTACGAGACCCGCGCGTCGTTCAAAGAAGAGCGGGCCTACGACCTCCTCGACATCGTGATCCCCCGCACCGACAACACCCTGTGCTTCGAAGCCAGCGCCTTCCGGCTCCTCAACGAAGACGGCCTCACCCTGGCGCCGTCCCCCGCCGTCGTCGACTTCTTCGAAGCCACCACCACCGACACCATGGGGGCGCTGACGGTGGCGCCATCAGGTTCGTTTGGCTCGTCCTTTGAGCCCGCCGTCAACGAGGGCCTGTCGGCCACGGTGAACGTCACCCCGTTGCCGCCGCCAGAAGATCCGGTGCTCAACGTCGTGGAGCCACGCACCCTCGACGCCGAACTGTCCGTGAGCGAGCCTCCCCCCGCAGCTCCCACCACGCCGCCGGGCGAGCCCGTCATCGCAACGCTGCCGCGGCCGAGCAAGCAGCCGCCACCGCCGCCACCGCCGGTGTGCACGCAAAACCCCGACTGCCCCGTCGGCTTCTATTGCGACGTCGGCGGGACCAACACCTGCCTCGCCGCCGCGACCATCTGCCCCTGCTCTCCCGGCTACTCCTGCGATGTCGGCAGCGGGACATGCCTGCTGCAGGGCACCTGCCTCAGCGACGTCGACTGTGACGTCAATTCCATCTGTATCGTTGGACTGTGTGAGTTCGGCTGCAATACGCAACTCTGCCCCCAGGTCCCGAGTTGCTCGGGGGGCCCCGGCATGTGTCAGCACAATGGCTGCTGCATCCAATATGGCTGCCCATGCATCTAGCGTCGTCGTCAGCGAGGGGGCGCCGGCGTGGCATGAGCCTCATCGAGGTCATGGTCGCCGGCGCCATCTTTGCCTCCGGAGCCGCCGCCATCCTGTCGGCCACCGCCAATTACATGAACGTCATCGAGCATGAACGAAAGCTCGCCGACGCCTGGCGCATCCTGCAGGCCGAGGCCGGACATGCGCGCACCTTGCCCGACAGCCATGCCGCCTGGACGACGGCCGCGACGACGACAGTCAATGAACTCGGTCTGCCCGCGGCGCCGTCGGTGGCCAAGTTCACCGTCACCACCAAGCCCGCCGTCAACCAACCCCATGCCGGCGCCCGGCAGATGACCATTGTCGTCAGCTGGTCCGAGCGAGCGGGAGAGCGCAGCGCCACGGTGGTGATCCACCGATGACCACCACGACGCCACGCACCACGTTCAGCACCGATCGGGTCATGGCCTTCACGATGATGGAGGCGATGGTGACGATTGCCATCTCCAGCATCATCTCCCTCGCCGCCGCCGGCACCATGGCGCTGGTGCTGCGCACGACGTCGGCGACGCGGGCGTCGGTCTCGGTGGCCAACACGATGGGCCAGAGCATTCAATTCCTGAACAAGGACATTGAAAATCTCGGCGGCAACGAGCTGCCCGGCCAGGCGAGCCTGGTCGTCGAAAACGATACCTGCGGCGCCCGCGACGGCATGCCGGCCTGCAACGGCAACGACCGCATCACCACCGTTGTCGCCGTCGCCGATACGCCGGTATGCGCGGTGCGGCAGGGCAAAAGGACCGAGGCCCTCAGTTTCCAATATGTGCAGGGGGGCTGCTGTTTTCCGTCGGTGACGCCGGGGCCACACACGCAGGTGCGGGGGCTGGTGATGCTGACCAACCAAGCCGGCGGCTTTCGACCGGTGGTGATCGAGGGTGTCACGGGAGCGACTTGTGAGTTCACCGCCGTCGATCTGATGCCGAAGGACACCTACCTCAATGACCCGGTCCTGACCGTCCACGACGCCGTCAGCACCACTGACTTCACGCCGTTCATCAACGGCGAGGCCACCATGGTGGTGATGCGCACCTACTTCGTGGACCCGGTGAGCAGCGAGCTGCGGATGAGAAACGGCCTGAGCGGCACCAGTGCGCTGGTGGCGGATCATATCCACGATCTGCAGGTGGCCGTTGGCTACGACCAGGACGGCGACGGCCTCGTTGGCGCCGCCGAATTCGCCTGGCGCGAGAGTGCCCTGCCCGCCGCCACGTCGCTGGTGCCCCGCACCAACCCGCCCCGTGAGGTGTTGCTGTCCATCGTGCAAGGGCTGCCGTCGACGTTGAAACCCGACACTGTCACCAGTCCGTTGCGGCCGCCCGGTACCGGCAAGATCATCACGGTGCCCGGCAAGGCGCTGCGGGCGGGTCTGGTGCGCCTCATCCCCTACAACACCATCCTCGAGAGCTCGCCATGACCCGCTCATCGATGGTCGCATCCATGGTGTCGTCGTCGTCAGGGCGGCCGCTGCCGACAGCGCGGGGCTACGCGCTGGTGATCGTGCTGATGGTGCTGACGTTGATGGCCATCGCGCTGGGTTCGATGGCGTGGTTGTTGGACGCCACCATCGCTGAAGGTCGACGCACCGTGGCCACCATCCGCGTCGACATCGCCTGTGCGAGCGCCCTCGATCTTGCCTCGCGCACCATTGGCAGTCGACTCGCGGCCGACCCGGCGACCGA
>CAJBHN010000015.1 GCA_903952805.1 uncultured Myxococcales bacterium
GAAACGCGAAGCACTCAGGCAGCACCAGCATGTGGGCTCCCTGAGCGCTGGCGGCGATACACAGCCGCTCGCAAGCGGCGAAGTTCTGCTCGATGTCGTCGGTGCTGGTCATTTGGCCGACAGCGAGGCGCGCGGTGCGTGTCATGGGGGGACGTTGTCAGCGAGGTCGCCCGGGACGCAAGTCGCCACCCCGACACCCGCCTGACGTGACATGACCAACCCACCCCCATGGCGTGCTGGTGACGTCGTTGATGGCCTGATAGCAATGCCCATGCCGACGTCCGCCCAACGAGCCCGCGCCCTCCGGATTCTTGACGGCCTGTGCGCCCGTTTCCCCGATGCCCACTGCGAACTCGACCACGATGGTCCATGGCAGCTGTTGGTGGCGGTGGTGCTGTCGGCGCAGGCCACCGACGTCAGCGTCAACAAAGTCACGCCCTCGCTCTTTGCCGCGTTTCCAACGGTGACGGCCTTCGCCGCCGCCGAACCGGCCGCGGTCGAACCATTCATCAAAAGCATCGGGCTGTACCGCAACAAGGCCAAGAACGTCGTCGCGGCTGCCCGCCGCATCGTCGACACCTTCAACGGCGTCGTCCCCGCCGCCCGCGAAGACCTCGAAACCCTGCCCGGCGTCGGCAGCAAATCGGCCGCCGTCCTCATCGCCAACTGCTTCGGTGTTCCCGCCATTGCCGTCGACACCCACGTGGGGCGGGTGGCGCGGCGCCTGGGGCTGACCAAGCAGACCGACCCCGACAAAGTCGAAGTCGCGCTGACCGCCCTGTGGCCCAAAGACCGCCTTCTGCAAGCCCACCACACGCTGATTTTCCAGGGTCGACGCATCTGCGACGCTCGCAAGCCCCGCTGCAGCGAATGTCCCGTCGTCGCCGATTGCAAGCAGGTCGGCATCGACCGCAGCGCCTGAGCGAGCCCACTGTTCTGCGGTTCCTCCGACGTGGGAAAAGCTGTATGCGTCCACCTCCAGCGCCTGGCCGCGCGCCCCCTCGTCTCGCACCCCTGGCAGACCGACGATGACCTTCGATGCCAACGCTCCCGGACACCATCGCCCAGACCGCCTTCCAGCGGCCCCCGACCTCAGTCGGACCTACCACGAGGCCAGAGCGCTGGCCGACGGCGTCGGCGCGCCACTGTCGACGACGCATCTGGTGCTGGCACTCTTTTGCGTGCCAAACCCGGCTGAAGTCGTCTTGCGCGAAGCCTCCGTCGACGAAGACCGCCTCGTCGGCCTGATGATGGGCGGGGCGCTGAAGGACGAACCCGGTGCGCTCGACGCCGTCCTGGCCGCCACCGATGAAACGGCCCTGCGCTGTGATGCCCGCCAGGCCAACACCCTCCACCTGTTGGTGGCCCTCCTCAAGGTGAGAGAGGGTGCCGCATGGCAGCTCCTCGAAGGGGCCCTGGGCGGCAACGCCGCCCTCCGCAACCGCGTGATGAGCTACGTGACCGCCGTGCTGCCCCGACGGCTGCAACATGCCCTCAACGAAGCAGCCAAAGAGCTCCCCGGCCCACGCTTCGCCGAGGAGGCCCCCCGCCGGGTCCGACCGGTGCGCCAAGCTCGCGCCGACGACTGGCTCGTCTCCAAAAAGACCATGCTCGACGCCGACGCCGCCGTCGCCGCGGCCGGCTCGGTGGTCGCCGTCGCCGTCGTCGAAGTCGAGCCCGTGGCCGCCCAGGTCCAGGCGCAGGTCCCCATCGAGGCTCCGCCGGCGCCGCCGACGGCCGAGCCGACGAAACCAGTGGCCGAACAGCCCGCCCCAAAGCCGAAGCGACGCGAGCCGCCGCCGCCGTCGGTGGCGCTGACGTTGCCGCCCACGGCCTTTGACCTCGACCCCGAGCGCTACCCCTGGTTGACGTCGCTGGGACGCAACCTGACGTCGATGGCCGCCCACGGCACCCTCGACCCGTCCATCGGTCGAGCTGCCGAACTGGAACAGCTTATCGACGTGCTGGGCAAGCGCCGAGCCAACAACCCATGCCTGGTCGGCGAGCCCGGTGTCGGCAAGACCGCCATCGTGGAGGGACTCGCCGTCAAACTGATGCGCGGCGACCCCGATGTCGCTCCTCTGCATGGCAAGGTCGTCGTCGAACTCGATATGGGACGGATCGTCGCCGGCACGTCGCTGCGGGGCTCGTTTTCGGAACGCATGCAAGGCCTCAAGCGAGATGTGCTGCGCAGCAAGGGGCAGGTCATCGTCTTCATCGACGAGATCCACACGCTGATGGGCGCCGGTGCCTCCGGTGACGGACCCCAAGACGCCGCCAACGAACTCAAGGCCGCTCTGGCCCGCGGCGACTTCCCCTGCATTGGCAGCACGACGCTCGAAGAATTTCGCAAGTACATCGAGCAGGACCCGGCCCTGGAGCGGCGCTTCGTCAAGATTCTCGTCGAGGAGCCCACCGACGAAGAAGCCATCCAGATCCTCCAGGGGGCGGCGCCCCTGTATGGCAAGCACCACCAGGTCAAGGCCACCGACGACGCCATCGCTGCCGCCGTCCAGCTGTCGTCGCGCTTCATCCACGACAAGCGCCTGCCCGCCAAAGCGCTCGACCTGCTGGACCTCGCCCTGTCGCGTGGCCGCCGTTCGGGGCTCAAGGAGATCGGCCGCGACGAGGTGGCCCGCGTCTGCGCCGACGTCGCCAAGATTCCCCTCGAACGCGTACAGGCCAAAGACCAGCAGCGCTTCATGGAGATGGAAGCCGAGCTCGGCAAACGTGTCATTGGCCACGAACACGTCATCACGCGGGTCGCCCACACGATCCGACGCAACTACGCGGGATTCTCCACCCACCGCCCCATGGGCAGCTTCCTGCTGCTGGGCCCCTCCGGCGTCGGCAAGACCGAACTCGCCAAGGCCCTCGCCGATTTTCTGTACGGCACCGAAAAAGCCCTCGTGCGACTCGACATGAGCGAGTTCAACGAGCCCCACACCGTGGCTCGCCTGACCGGCGCCCCACCGGGCTACGTCGGCCACGACGACGGGGGGCAGCTCACCGAAGCCTTGCGGCGGCGTCCCCACTGCGTGGTGCTGCTTGACGAAATCGAAAAAGCCCACCCCGAAGTCCTGCCCATCCTGCTGCAGGTCCTCGACGAAGGTCGCCTGACGGACTCGCTGGGCCGTACGGTGACCTTCCGCCATGCGGTGGTCATCATGACGTCGAACCTGGGCGCCAAAGAGTTGCTGGCGCGACCCCGTCAGGTGGGCTTCACCGCCAACCACGACGGCGCCATGACGCAGAAAGAAGCCAGTCAGCGAGAGCAAGCCGTGCTTGATGCCGCGCGCAAGCACTTCCTGCCCGAGTTGTGGGGGCGCATCGAAGACAAATGCGTCTTTGCCTCGCTGACCATTGACGAGTTGCAGCGGATCGCCGCCATCCAACTGGAGCAATCGTCGCGGGCGCTGATGACCACCCGCAACATTCAACTGCGCTTTGAAGATCCAGTCCTCAGGTTCCTCGTGGAGCAGGCGACGGCCGACGCGGGCAACGGCAGTCTGGGGGCCCGCCCCTTGCGTCAGACCATCCAACGACTGGTGGAGACGCCGGTTTCGGAAGCCATTCTCCGCGGCGAGGTCAAAGACGGCGCCAGGATTCGCCTGGCCGTCGCCGACGGCCGGCTGGTGGCCCGCGCCGCCCGCGCGCCCCGCTGAGGCACTTGGACCGGATGGCCGACCGCCGGGGCCGCGCATTGCCATGGCGGACCCGGCCTGAGTCACGGGTCAAGGGGCTGTTCGTCGCCTGCAGGCCCGATCGCCGTGACGACGACGTCCGACGACGAAGCGCACCAGAAGCCCATACCTGGCCCCTGATGCGCATCGACGGTGATCACTCAGTCCGCGAAAGCCTCCAGGCGGATTCTGGCCAGCTTCAGC
>CAJBHN010000016.1 GCA_903952805.1 uncultured Myxococcales bacterium
CGCCTGAACCACGCCACCGCCGTTGACGACCCGCGCGTTGACGGCGGTCCTGCGCCCGATGGCCTGGAAGAGCTGGTTTCGGGCGGTTCAGTGGACCGTCAACATGAACAAAAGAGCAGTTTCACAGGGGGTGCTGCGAGGCCTTCCCTTGAAAAAGCGCCCTGTTCTTCCGATCCGCGCGGCGCGGGGTGGTTCTCCGGAAAGTGCTCCTGTTCTTCCTATCCGCGGGGTTCAGGTGATACCGCTTACTGCGAGATCACCACGATTTTGATCACTTCGGCCGCTCAGCCCACCTTGGCGAGCTGGTGGTAGTCGAACTCGACCGGCTGCCTGCGCCCGAAGATCGTGATCGAGACCTTCACCTTCTGCTTGGCGAGGTTGACCTCGGCGATGGTGCCGTTGAAGTTGACGAAGTTGCCGTCGATGATATCCGCGGAACCATTTTGCCCCTCTTGCCGGCCGACGTGGGCGGCGAGCTCGGCGCGCACCCGGTCGAGGGCCCCCGACAAGGCCGAGGCCACGCCAGGCTCGGGAGAAAACGCCCGGAGCAGCGCCCGGATGCGCTCGGCCTCGGGCTCGAACGTGCGGTGGTAGCGCTCGACGAGGTAGTCGGGGACGCATTGCGGCGGCAGGGACAGCGACTGACTGACCATGATGAAGCGACGAGACGTCATGCACACCCCCGCCTTTCGAAGCCAGAATCGTTCCACCCCGGTTTGGCGTTTGGCTGCGCTGTCGATGGGCGTCGGGTGGGGCGATCGCGCCGGGTCGCACAGTCCGGTGGGCCCTTCCGCCCGATCGCGGCCGCACGCGCCGATCGCGCGCTCCTGCTCGGGCCTCGTCGACGTCCGGGCAAGCCATTGAAGCGCACCCGGGGCCGGGCTAGCCGGGCCTTCTCCTGAACAGAGGTTCGCCATGCGGCTGCAGAGAAAAATCCACGTCGCCAACGCCGTTGCGGAGGTCGAAAACGCCACGCCGTCGAAGGCGACGTCGAAGGCGTCGACCAAGAAGCCCGCCGATGGCATCGACGCACCAGCCGCAAAGACCGAGACGGTGACGTCGCCACTCCTGGGCCCCTTGAGCGGTGTGACCCGTGAGCAGTTCGTCCGCGGACTGCTCGTTCAGGACAACAAGCAGACGATCGAGGCGCTCCTCGACGTTGTGGGCGGGCCGAAGGCGCTGCGGGCCCTGTTCAGCGCTGCAGAGAAGGGCGAACGCCCATCGTCGGGGTCATTTGTCCAGCAGGGGGTCGTCGACGGCCCCGGTGGCGAACGCCTGAAGCTCGACTCCAGGAAGAACGCGATCTCGGTGGGGGATGCGACAGGAACCGTCGTTTTGCAGAAGAAGAGCGTCGGCGATCACGGCCCGGTTGACGTCTTCTTCTTCAAAGCCGGCGAGCGACACCCGTCGGATTTCTTCACCGTCGGCAACGACACCGACCTGTTGTCGGGCGACCTGTTGAAAAAGCTGGCGACGTTGACGGGGCAGAGCACCCGCGGGCTCGAAGCATTTTCGTCCGAGGCTTTGTCGGCCGGAGGGTCGTCGTTGGCGGCGATGACGTTGCTGGCGACGGTGATGAAGCCGTCGTCGTCGTCGACCATCCACGGCATCGTGCAGGACCACGTCGGCCGGCAGGGCACAGCCACCGCGGCGATGCTCAAGAAGCTCGGCGTCGTCGCCGCGCTCCAGACGCTGCTCGCCACCGTCCAGAAGGATGGAGCGCAGGCGCGTGACGGCGGCGACATGACGATCAGCCTGAAGACCCGGGGTGCCGATCGCCTCGTGATCGACGGCGGGCGTCCGGGCTACCTGAGCTACATCGTCGACGTCGCCGCCCTGGCCCAGGGCAACCTGCACATCGACGTGAAGAACAAAGACGCCGACATCGAGCGCAGCTTGCAGCAGGTGAACGGGCAGGTGACCTCGACGCTCTCGACCCATGACCTCGAGGCCTTGACCTTCAACATCGAACTTGCGGCGAAGGGGGACTGATGCCCGACATCAGCGGCGCTGTGGGTGGCCTCGTCGACCTCGTCGGCCCCCTCGTTTCAAAGGCCCTGACCGCGTTTGTCCAGACGACGGTGGGGATGGTGACCCTCGGTGTGGTGAGTTCCATCGGGGTCTGGTTCATCGCCGCCGACGGCAACACCCTCCGCGGCGTGGTCGCCGTCGCCATCGCAGCGGTCGTCTTCGCGGTCCTTGGCGTGATGCTCGGGCTGAAGCGTGCGGTGGGCAGCGCGCTCCTGCTCGGGTTTTCCAAGCTGCACCTCGGTCAGAAGCTCGGCGCCGTGCTGTTCAAGCGCATCCTCGACGTGGATGACGCCGACGTCCACGGCGAGCGCGGTGTTCGCGTCGCCACCGCGTCGGAACGTCTGCCGCTCAAGCGCGCCGAGGAGCGGCTGCAGAGCGCTGTCAACACGTTGCTGCGGGCCGACGGCGAGAAGCCGCTCGGTTTTCTACGCCGCAAGTTGCAGGAGGCCGCTCTTGAGCGGGTCGCGCTGGTGACCGCGAAGCGGTTTCGCGAAGACGCAGCGGCGCACGGCGGCGTCGACCTCGTGAAGGTCCGTGATGAGCTGGCGCAGAAGTTCGACGAACTCGTCGTCGACGCCATCGAGGGCGGCTTGTTCAAGGTGACGGTGCTGCTCGTGGTGGTGGCGTCGGCGCTCTCGGTGGGGTCGGCGGTGGCCCTGCATCGCTTCTGGGTCTGACACCTCAGCGTGTCGCCCGTGGCTTCGCGCAACAGCCGAACGAACGACTAACGGATGATGACGGTGCCGCCGTCGTCGGGGACGTCGACCACCGACAAGCACACGCCGGTCGCCGGGTCCGATGCGATGACGTAGCCGGTGCTCTGCATCTGGGTGTCCAGGGTCGCGCCCGGTGCGAAGTCGCCCCGTGAAAACAGCCGATCAAAGCCGTCGGCGGTGCGCAACACCACCGTCAACGCGCTTTCGTTTTTGATCGTGACGGCAACGCCGTCGCCGTTTTCGCGCTCGCGGTCGTGGAGCCCCTGACAGCCGGGTCCTTTCATCAACTCATCGCGCTGGTTCTGGTCGCCGGCGAAGGGCTTCTCGGTGCGCATCAGGGTGGTGCCGACGACGACGAGGAGGTGGCCGTCGGCGTCGACGCCGACGAGGCGGTTGTCCGTGGGGAAGCCGGCAACCACCGGGACAACAGTGGCGTAGACCGGCGCGAAGGTGTCGGCAGCGTCGCCAAGGGCCCAGCCTCGTTTCCAACCCACGTGCAGTTCGTCGGGGTCGGCGTCGGGGCGGCCTTCGATGCGCGCCACCGCGGTGCCGTCGGCGGCGACGAAGAGCGGCAGCTCGATACCGATGCCTTTGACGTCGATGGGGGTGACGAGACCTTCTCGAACCGTGACGGTCTGAAAGACCGGCGCGAAGTTGCCGTTGGTGGCGGCGTTGGCCGAGCCCTGGGCGAGCAGCACGTCGGTGGTTGTGCCGATGAACCCCACCCCCATCTCCTGGTTCGCCGAGACGCTGAAATGCGGAAAGACCTCGGTGAACGTCACGCCGTCGTCGACGGAGCGGAACACGGCGAACTCGGCGCCCTCCACGATGCGCACACCGTAGAGCGAATCGCCCAGCGCACCAAGGTCCGCGAACACTTCCGTGGATGCGACAGTGAACGTCGCACCGTCGGTGGTGGCCGAGACGCCGTCGATGTCGGCGACGAAGACCGCACCGCGAAAGGGCACGAGGCCGTTGGCGCCGCGGACGTCGACGAGCCCGGCGTCGGTGGCCTTCAACAACCGATGGTTGAACACGCCCAGCACGGCATCGCCGATGCTCGTCGCATCGGTGAGGGAGTTGGCCAGGTCCATCGGGCCGACGGGGACGAGGCGCACGTGGAAGTCGTCGTTTCCGAGGTTGCATGCCGACGACAGCACCAGGGGCGAGAGAAGAAGCAGGCAACGCATGACCGAAGTCTACAAGGTCCCCGGTTCGAGTTCGCAAGGCCAGGCTGCCGAAGGCACGAGACCCGAAGGCGTCGCGCGAGGCGTACGCGGCAATCTTCAAGGCGACCGATGAGGTGGCGGAGCTCGTCGTCAGCGCCGCGGAGGATGACGGAGCGTTCGTCGACTTCTTCTGCGGGGACGGGGGAGGCGCGTTGGCCATCGACGTTCCAGGCGCCGAGGGGGCGTTGACGATCAACTGGATCCCAGACGAATCGGCGCTCGAAGAGCCCAACGGCAGCGAGCCCGCCAGCGTGAAGGCGAACTGCTGGTCGAAGGCGTCAAGCTCGGCGAAGCGGAAGCGCAATTCGGTCTGGTCGAGGACCTTGGCCTTGCCCATGAACCGCTGCACGCGGATGCCC
>CAJBHN010000017.1 GCA_903952805.1 uncultured Myxococcales bacterium
GCCAGGGCTTCTTGAAAGAGGGCCTCGTCGGCGGCGAGCTCGCCTTCGCCTTCGCCCTCGCCCTCGCCTTCGCCCTCGCCAGCAGGGGTGGCGCCGCCAGAGCAGGCACCCGCCAGGGTGAAGAGGGCCGAACACACCAAAGAAACAGCAACTGTGGACGATTTCATCTCAGCTCCAAATCATGGGGAATGGCGCAGGAAGCTGCTGCTCAGCAGCCCGAGGCGTAGGTCGTCGCGCGCGCCGTTTCCGGCGACGCGGGAAATTGGGTTTGCAGCGCAGCAAGCGCGACCAGTGCGTCAGCGCAGCTTCCTTGGTCCACCAACGTGCGAACTTCATAGTACATTGAATTATCAACATACTGACTGGTGGGAAAATCGCTGACCAGGGTCTGGAAGCCAACGAGGGCCAGGTCGAGCTCGACGAGGCCGTAGCTGCTGCGGGCCGAGTAGTACTGGCCGTTGTCGGCGTAGATCGATCCGCCGTTGGCGTCGGCGATGGTCAACACGCGTTCAAATTGCACGCGAGCGCCGCTGAAGTCGTCGACGTCAAACAGTGAGCGACCGTGGTAGTAGCCGCCGTTGTCGGCGTAGCTGCTGTCGGGGTAGGCGTCTTCGAAGGACGTAAATGCGGTGGCGGCCTCGGTCAACAAGCCGGCCTCATAGTACGAGCGCCCGACATAGTAGGCGGCGTTGTCAGCGTAGGTGGCGCCAGCGTCGACGGTGACGGCGGCGGTGAAGTCGATGACGGCGCCTTCGAAGTCCGCCAGCTGATAGCGCGAGCGGCCGGTGAAATACGCCGCCGACGACGCGAAGGGGGAGTCGGGCTGCTCGGCCCTCATGGCCTCGAGGGCAACGATGGCGTCCTGGTACAACCCAATTTCGTAGCGACAGCGACCACCGAGATAGCCGGCGTTGTCGCGGCGGCCGGAGTCGGGAAAGCCCGCCAGCAGCGCATCAAACTTGGCCTGGGCGCCGGCGTAATCCGGGGTGGTGGCGTTGTAGAGGGCGAGAGCATCTTGGAAGAGCTGCTCATCCTGCGTCAGGGGAACGTCGTCGCCGGCGAGGGGGCTCTTGGCGGGAGCACACGCCACCATCGAGGCACCCGTCAAGGCGCAGGCCAGGCACAGAGAAAGCGAGCGGCTGTTCATCATCTTGGACTCCGACGTCACGGTTGGCAGGAACGTTCGAGGGCGTCAGCGGCGGTGCGCTGCTCGGTGGCGGCGGCGGCCATATGGGTGCGGGCGAGCGAGGCCTCACGGGCGCAGGCCGCGAGGTTGCCAGCCTTTTTGTGCAGCGCCGCCAGGCCAAGGCGAGCCTCGACGTCCTTGGGCTCGGCGTCGAGGAGATCCTCAAACAACGCGCGGGCTTCCGCGTCGGCGCCGCGAGCCGCCAACGACATCGCGAGCTTGCGCTGGCTGGGCACATGGTCGGGATCGATGGCCAACGCGGCAACCCAGGTGGCCTCGGCGGCGGCCTTGTCCCCCTTCTGGGCGAAGACGAGCGCGAGGTTGAAAGAGGCCGATACCGAGCGAGGGTTGAGGGCGATGACCTTTTGGTAGGTGGCGATGGCGTCGTCGACGCGGCCGCTGCGGGCGTAGGCCACGCCGAGGTCGAGGAGGGCGCGAGCGTAGTCGGGTCGGGCTTCGAGCGCTTTTTGGTAGGCGTCGATGGCCTCGGGGTATTTCTTCTGTTGGCTGTAGAGCTTGCCGAGGTTGACCCACGCGGGCGCGTACGACGGCGACCGCGACAGCACATCGCGATAGAGCTTCTCGGCGTCGGCAGCTCGACCGGCCGCCACCAACGTGAGCCCCAGGTTGTTTTCGGCGGCGTGATAGCCGGGCCGCTTGTCAATCGCCGTCTGGTAGGCAGCGATGGCGCCGTCGAGGTTCTTTTCGTCCTTCTCCACGAGGCCGAGGTTGAACCAGGCCTCGGGGTAGTCGCCGTGGCTCTTGTCGATGGCGGTCTGGTAGTGCGTGCGGGCGGTGGCGTTGTCGTTTTGGCGGCTGGCCACCAGACCGGCCAGGAAGTGATGCTCAGGCTCGTCGGCGTCGATGGCCAGCAGTTCGTCGGCCTGCTGCCTGGCCTTCACGAAGCGCTGGCGCTCAAGAGCGAGGCGGAGCAAACGTCGACGAGGATAGAGGGATTGCGGCGCCAGGCGGATGGCCTGCCAGTAGGCGTCCTCGGCGCCGTCGAGGTCGCCGGTGGCCTCGCGGCCCTGGCCCACCAGCGTCTGCACATCGGGCAGGTCGGGAGCAAGGTCGGCGGCGATGGCGAGGATGCCGCTGGCACGGGTGGCATCTTCCTTCTTGTCGGTGGCGAGCCAGGCCCGCGCCACGCCCAGACGAATCTCAACCTGAGCGGGGGCCCTCTCAATGGCCTGCTGAAAAGCGGTGCGCGCGTCATCGTTGCGGCCGGCCTCGAGCAGCACAGCACCCAGGGCCACCAGCGAGGTGGCGCGCTCTTCGTTGCTGCCAAATTGCGAGGCCTGGGTCAGCACCTCGATGGCCTCCAGGGTACGGCCACCGCCGCCATAGACCTTGCCCAGCGCCCGCAGCGCCGACCCATACCCGGGGCGCAACGTGAGCGCGCGACGGAGTTCAGCCTCGGCGCCCGCGGCGTCTTTCTTTTTCGAAAGCGC
>CAJBHN010000018.1 GCA_903952805.1 uncultured Myxococcales bacterium
ACATGACCAATACCGAGCTCGACCTCTACCACGAGTATTTCGAGCGCCTGAGTCACGGGCTGCACAAGCCCGAGAAGGTCATCTGCTTCACGGTACCCGATGTGTCGACGTTGATGGACCGCATCAACGTGCGCGGCCGGGACGAAGAGAAGGGCATGGCCCCGGCCTTCCTCGAAGGTCTCAACGGCTACTACTCCGCCTTCCCGTCGGTATTGCAGTCGAAATACGGCATCGACGTCTGGCGCCTCGACGTCAGCAATGTCGACATCCGGGCCGGCGAAGGTCGGCAGCGCTTTCTCGACGAAGCCGCCGCGTTCTTCAGCCGCTGATCCGCAGGGCGTCGCCGACGACCGCGGGGCCGTCGACGACGACGCTTCACAGCCGCGTCACTGCCGCTATTCGACCGTGACGCTCTTGGCGAGGTTGCGGGGCTGGTCGACGTCCTGGCCGCGCAAGTCGGCGACGTGGTAGCTGAAGAGCTGCAACGGCATCACCGACAACACGGCCTGGGTGCGGGGGTGCCCCTGGGGCACGCGGAATGTCGCTTCAACGACGCCGTCGAGGGCGTGGTCGCCTTCGGCAACGACCGCGAGCACGCGGCCGCCGCGGGCGCGGGTCTCCTCCAGATTGGACACGACCTTCTCGTAACCAGGGCCGGGCAGCGCGAGCACGACGACGGGCATGTTTTCGTCGATGAGGGCGATGGGCCCGTGCTTCATTTCGCCGGCGGCGTAGCCCTCGGCGTGGATGTAGCTGATTTCCTTCAGCTTCAAGGCTCCTTCCAGCGCAATGGGAAACATCAGGCCCCGACCCAAAAACAGCATGTCGCGGGCGCCGATATGGGCTTTGGCGACGGCGCGGATGGCGTCTTCGGTGCCAAGGACCTCATCCATTTCGACTGGCAGGCGCGCGAGGGCCCGCATGTCGTCGAGGAGTTGCTCACGGCTGATGGCGCCGCGTTGTGAGGCAAGCTGCAGCGCCAACAAATGGAAGGCGACCAACTGGGTGACGAACGCCTTGGTCGACGCGACGCCGATCTCCGGACCAGCACGCGTGTACAGGGTGCCCACGCTGTCGACGCAGGCACGTGGGATGGCGGCGTCGATGACGTTGCAGATGGACATCACGTGGGCGCCACGGCGTTTGACCTCCTTGAGAGCGGCCAAGGTGTCGGCCGTCTCGCCGGACTGCGACACCGCGATGACCAGGGTGCCGTCGTCGAGGATGGGGTCGCGATAGCGGAGTTCGCTGGCGAGGTCGACTTCGCAGGGGACGCGGGCCAACTGCTCAATCAGCAAGCGACCCACGAGGCCGGAGTGCCAGCTCGTGCCGCAAGCGGTGATCAGCACCCGCTTGACCTTGGCGAGCGCCGCGAGGTCGAGGCCATCGAGCAGGACAGTGGCGTCGTCGAAGGAGAGGCGACCGCGCAGCGTGTCGGTGACAGCGCGGGGCTGCTCGAAGATCTCCTTGTGCATGAAGTGCTTGTGACCATCCTTCTCGGCCATGGTGGCCGACCAGGTGATGGTCTTGATCGGGCGCTCGACCGCGGCGTCGTCGACATCGACGATGCGGGCGCCGTCGGGGCGGATGACGCCGGCGTCGCCATCTTCCAGAAAGATGAAGCGCTTGGTGTGGCTGAGCACCGCCGGGACATCCGAGGCGAGAAACATCTCACCGTCGCCAACGCCGACCACGAGGGGACTGGCGAGTCGGGCGAAGGCAATGGTGCCAGGCTCGCGGGCGTCGACGACGGCGAGGGCGTAGGCGCCGCGTACGCGGCTCACGCCGATGCGTGTGGCTTCCAGCAGCGACCGACCGGCGAGCCGCTCGACAGCGATCAGGTGGGCGAAGACTTCGGTATCGGTCTCGGAGTTGAAGACGCGACCTGCCTTCTGCAACTCGATGCGCAACTCGCGGTGGTTCTCGATGATCCCGTTGTGCACGACGGTGATGCCGTCGGTGCTGTGTGGATGGGCGTTGATTTCACTGGGGCGACCATGGGTGGCCCAGCGGGTGTGGCCAATGCCGGTGCTGCCCTCGCAGGGCTCTGTTTGCAGGCGCGTCCGCAGCGCTTGCAGCTTGCCGACGGCACGGCGCACGGCCATGACGCCGTCACCGTCGACGGTGCAGATGCCCGCAGAGTCGTAGCCGCGGTACTCGAGGCGAGCGAGGCCATCGATGAGGATGGGTTCAGCGGACTTCTGACCGGTATAGCCAACGATGCCGCACATGGGGACCTCACGCTTCGTCGTCGCACGCGTCACCGATGCTGGTGACGGAGCGTGCCGATAGCGGGAGAAACCGTGAAGGAAAACAGGCCATTCCGAAAGCGTTCCAAGCAGGTTGCGACGACGGTGGTGTCTGGTATCCCACCCGCACACAGGAGTTCTCATGCTGCGCCTTGTTTCCGTCGTGTCGTTGCTGGGTTTGGTTGGTCTGCTCGGGTGTCCGGCCCCTGCTGATGATGGAGCCGAAGGCGAAGGCGAAGGCG
>CAJBHN010000019.1 GCA_903952805.1 uncultured Myxococcales bacterium
CCCTGATGACCTCGTGAGCAAGGTGGTTGGCCAGATGCAGAAGATCGTGGAGGTCATCCTCCACACGAGCTTCAAGCAGGTCCTCACCTCGCAAATGCACATCGAAAGTGTGACGTCGACGTTTCAGGCGATCGAAGAAAAGAACGCACGTCTGCAGGAGCAAAACGAGCGACTCAGGGAACTCGACAAGCTCAAGTCCAACTTCTTGGCCACCGTCAGTCACGAGCTGCGCACGCCACTGACCTCGGTGATTGGCTACTCGGAAATGCTGCTTGAGGGGCTTGCGGGAGGTCTCAATGATGAGCAGCGCGACTACGTCAAGACGATCATGGACAAAGGGGAGAGCCTGCTGGGGCTTATCACCCAGATTCTCGACCTGTCCCGTGTGGAGTCTGGCAACCTTCGGCTGCACGTTGCCGATTTCGATCCCGCGCCGGTCATTGCAGGAGCGACCAAGTCGATCGTCCCGCAGTGCAACAAGAAAAAGATCACCCTCGATGTCAAGGTCGCGCCGTCGTTGCCGTTGCTGCGCGGCGACAAAGAAAAAGTCGGGCAGGTCATCGTGAACCTGCTTGGCAATGCCGTGAAGTTTACGCCGGTTGGTGGTCGCATTGACCTCGAAGTCGACCTCTGGGCCGGCCCACGACGAAACACCACCGGTCACACCACGATTGCTCCTGAGAGCGACAGCATCTTCAATTTGCCCCACGAGGATTTCTTGCGGGTGGTGGTGGCGGACTCCGGGGTTGGCATACCCCAGGACAAGCTCGAATCCATTTTTGATCGCTTCTTCCAGGTGGACAGCTCATCGACACGGGAGTTCGGCGGCACAGGTTTGGGGTTGTCGATCGTCAAGAGTTTCGTGGATGCCCATCGTGGTGAGATTAGCGTCGACAGCACCGTCGGCGTCGGTAGCCGCTTTGTGCTGCTGTTGCCGTTGCCCTGAGAACCCTGTGGAAGAGCACGACACCACCCTCTGGCTCGCTGTGGTTTTTACCCTCGGTTTTCTGACGGAGGCCGCCGTCGGCTTTGGCAGTACCTTATTGGTTGTGGCTTTGGCCGCTCATATGGTGCCTTTGACGACGCTGCTGCCGGTCTTTCAGCCGCTGGCGCTGGCGCTGTCGATGGTGATCGTGCTGCGGGAACGCACGAACATCCACCTGTCTTTCCTGGCGCGTCAGGTATTGCCGTTCATGCTGCCGGGGCTTTGCATCGGCATGCTGCTGTATCGGGTGTGGCGCGCCGAAGCCCTGCTGCTGGTCGTTGGTGTCGTCATCGCCGGTCTGGCGTTCGTTGAACTTCGGCGCTTGATGTCGGGGGCAGATGACGCTCATCCAAGTCGCAGCGTCCTTGGCTCGACGCTGGTGGCTGCCGGTGTGGTTCATGGACTCTTTGGCACCAGCGGTCCGCTGGTGGTGTGGGCCGCGTCGAGGGTCTTGGATGACAAGGCTCGGTTTCGCGCCACGCTGTCGCTGTTGTGGTTGCTGCTGAGTACGGTGCTCGTCATCGGCTTCGTCGTCGATGGCTCCCTCGGGGCCGCGGAGATTTCGCGCAGTCTGGTGCTCGCTCCGACCCTCCTTGGGGGCTACCTGGTTGGCGATGCCGTGCACCGTCGTGTGCCCCAGCGCACCTTCCGCTTGGCCGTCTGCGTGTTGTTGATCGCCGCGGGCATCGTGCTTGCCTTGAGGGCGGCGCCAGCGGCGCTGGCGTTTTCTGGACGCCTTGGGAGCTCGAGCTCCGATGGATCGCATCGCTGATATGCCGCGCACCCGTCGAATCGCGTTGATTGGCCGCCCTCACATTGTCGTCGCCCGCGGCAACAACGGCGGGCGTATTTTTTTCGACGATGCCGACTTTGAGGCCTATCTGTCGTCGTTGAGGGAGCTGGTTCGCGAAGGACACGTCCAAATCTTCGCGTGGTGTCTGATGAAGAATGAGTTGCGGCTGGTGGCGACGCCTCAGCGCCTGCCGCTCGCGCAAATCATCCAGCGCCTGCACACAAGTCACGTTCGACGCGTGAACCAGCGGCATCACCGGACCGGTCATCTCTTTGAAGGACGTTTTCACTCGTTGGTCATCCCCACTGAGCGTGTGATCGACGCCGTTCGTTGGGTCCATCTCTGGCCCGTCCGCCTGGGACGCGTTCGCCGACCAGAAACCTATCCGTGGTCGAGCCACAGTGCGTACGTCAAGGGCGACGAGTGGGGGGATATTGTCGACGCGCTCGCGCTCATTGGCAGCTGGGGGCCGACGCTGCCGGTTGCCCAGGGCGCCTTTGCCCGCTTCGTTGAAGCCGACGCGCTCGGCGCCGACACGTCACCTTTTGAGGAGGTCATCGCCGGGGTCGGTGGTGATCGCCATTTCGCCGAAGGGGTCCTCGCCGAGGTCGGCGTCGAATGGCGTGGTCGTCGTCGTCCTGCCCTGGCGACCCTGGCGCGGCGTGTGTCGTTGTTGATGGGCGTGTCGCTGGAGGACCTCACCAGCCGACGTCGTCAGCAAGAACTGGTGATGGCCAGGCGCTTGTTTGCGACGGGAGCAGTGCGGAATGCTGACCGGACCGTGACCGAGGTGGCAGCCTTTCTCCACCGCGACAAGGCGCAGATCAGCAGGCTCGTGCAGCAGGGGATGAGTCAGGTCACCGACGAAGCGTTCGCCGCTTTGTTGGAGGCGCTGAAGGGTCGCTCACCTCGTGAATCTGCCACGGTCGAATAACAGGGGCTTGCTTTGCTTCGGGGGAGGAAAAAGACCTTTCCGGCTGCTATGAGCGGATGATGTCGTCATCAAAGCACCCCAGCAGAAACGTCCTTGGTGAAGTGCTCCTGCCGTGTTCGACCCGTCCGATCACTGGCTTTTTCCGCAACGGTTGTTGCGACACGTCCGACGACGACCGCGGGAGTCACACGGTTTGCGCCGTCATGACCGACGAGTTCCTCGCGTTTTCGTCGGCCTGTGGAAACGACTTGAGTACGCCGGCTCCCCAGCACGGTTTTCCTGGTCTGAAGGCGGGCGATCGCTGGTGTCTCTGTGCTCCCCGCTGGCAGGAGGCATGGGAGGCCGGCAAGGCCCCCCATGTCGTCCTCCAGAGCAGCCATGAGGGCGCCTTGGAATACGTCAAAATCGACGATTTGCTCAGCAGAGCCATCGACGTCGTTTGATGCGCCGGCCTCCGGCTGCCAACGAACGAGCACGCCCATTCAATCGCTTCGAGACCGCAGGCTCAGGTGTCGCCGTTGATGCGAAGCAGTCGAAGCAATGGTGTGCCATCAGTGTCGTTGTCGTTGAGCAGGCGCCGCAATGCATCCTCGGCGTTGCCGGCGTTGTCGTCGTCGGTCATGCGAGCAATATGGACGCGGACCCGGGGCAAGAGCGTCGTCAATGTTGCATTGGTGATGTTGAGAGGGTCATCGCCGCGCCAGCCGCATTCGGCCTTGAGAACATTCCAGGGCGACAAAACGAACTGCTCCAGGACGTCGAACACCGACGAGGTGAAGGCATTCATCTCCGTCGGTCTCAGTCCGCCCGTCGTCAGCATGATCGTTCTCCGGACAGCGAGCGTACGAGCACCAGCGGTTTGGTGATCACCGTCACGCCTGGCTGCATCGTTTCGAGTCAGCGGGCACGACAGCCAACGTCAGCGGCGCCGTGGTGTCGGTCCATGGCCGACGGCGACAACGGCCGCTGCAATGACCATCGGATCCCGGCGCATGGCTTGCCGGATGGCGTGTCGGAGTTCGTCGCTGCAGCCAAGCAGGTGGCGAGCCGCTCGACGAGCACGGCGCGGGCGGGCGGCGGGAGCCAGCAGGGTCGCAAGCCGCTGGGCTGGGAGCAGAGTCGTTCGTTGTGAGCGGGCCAGCGCGAGGGCGGCGCGCTCGGCCCGTCGGGCCCGGTGGCCGTCAACGCCGAGGGAATCCGCAACCTCCAACACGTAGGCTCGCCGACACCGGTCAAGGGTCGCCTGGTCAAATGGCAGCGCCGCTCGTACCTTTGACCACACGGATTGGCGTCCCGTCGCCATGGCCTTGTACGACAGCAACCGCTCAAGGCGCGCGGCTTCGACGCCCAACCGGACCGAGGCCTCCGCCGTGCCCAACGACGCGAGCACGACGTCAAGGTCATGCAACTCTCCCAGAACATCCTGCATGCGCTTGAGGACCTTGGCGACTCCGGCATGTCGCTCGGGCAGCAGGCTCTCGAGGGTGTAGCGCAGGCGTTTGACACCGATGCGAACCGCGTGCAGGTGCTCGGGTTGTCGACGTCGCATTGCGGTGATGTGCAGGGCTCTTGCTTCCTGGAACCGCACCAGGGCAAGCCACATGAGGACGGGGCGCTTCTGGAGCATCACGTTGGCCCGACTCGGCGCCAGCACCGCCAGGTCGTCCCAGGCGCTGGTGTCGAAGGCGGCGACAGCGTCGATGGCGCCTGTGACGAGGCCGACGACGGCGGCGTCGATGGTGGCGATGGGGGCGGCGCTGTCGTCGCCGGGGACGAGGTCGGCGACCCATTGGCGCATCACCTGGGCATCGCGCAATGCGCCAAGGCCCGCGAACAGGGGGCGGCCTGTGCGCGACAGTCGACGCCACATGTTCCGACACCCGGGGTCGACCACAGCGAGGCCCTGGGCCAGCGAGCGGCAGCGCCGTATGGCCACCCGCAGGTCATGGACCAGCTCGACCCCGGCACGGTCCACGAGCGACGCGCTGAGCGCCTGGGCGTGAAGGGCACGCACGTCGCTCATATGCAGCGCGAGGCCCGCCAACGCCGTCTCCGTCGCCGCCGTCGATGTCGATGTCGATGACTTCGTGAACGTCGTCACGGTGACCTCTTGCGGCGTCCGGGTGAGCCGATGACGAGCTGCAATCGCCGCCCAAAGCAGCTGCGAAACAACGTGCGCAGCCCTTCGTGCTCGAAGGGCTCGATGGTGCGACCGCTGACGGTGTGCAGGGTGATGATGGTGGCGGTGCCGTCGTCGGAGACGCTGACGCCTTCAACGGCGGCCTCGTGGCTTTGGTCGGTGGCGTCGGCGATCCGCAGCAGCGTGGTCAGACCCCGCACGACCCGGCGCTCGGTGGGGTCGAGGCCAACGAGGTCGGGGTGGTCTTTGGTCGGCGGCGAGCGGCGATGAAAGCGGGCCACAAGGGCGGCCAGCGCACGCTCTCGGTCAGAGATGCCCGGCAGGTCCATGTTTTGGATCAAATACATCGAGTGCTTGTGGTGGCGGTTGGACGACACCAGGTAGCCGGCGTCATGCAGGACCGCCGCCACCTCGAGGATCAGGCGGGATTCGGTCGGCAGGCGATGGACGTCGCCAAGCTGGTCAAACAGGGCGAGAGCTGTGTCTCTGGTGTGGATGCCGTGGGCCTCGTCGAAGTCGAAGCGCCGACCGGCCTCGACCACGGCTTCCGACAGCAGGGGGTCCGTTCGCCGTTCGCTGGCCCGGCGCACCAGGTCCACCAGCAGGCCCTCCTTGAGGCCGCCGTCGACGGCGGTGACGCTCTCCAGTCGCAAGTGAAATGCCACGCTCTCCAAGATCACGGCGCCGGCGATGACGACTTCAGCGCGCTGCACATCAAAGCGCTTGCGACGGGCGGCGATGCTCATGCCGACCAGCGCTTCGACAGCGCGCGTCAGGTGCTCCCGGGTGGCGTGGGACGACCCTGGTGGGGCTGCGAAGGCGCAGACGGCACGCACGGTACCCGAGGAGCCGATGGCGTGCTTTGGGGCCATTTTGATGGGTGAGGGCAGCGCGTCGGCGACGATACGCTGGGCATAGCGGCGCATGGCGACCAATTGCTCACGGGACACGCGGTTGGCGGTGCCAAAGATCTCGGTGAGCCGCACGGCGCCCACGGGCATGCTCCACAGTTCGTGCGGGTCTTCCCCTTCCCCGCGAGCAACTTCGGTGGAGCCGCCACCAATGTCGATGAGCAGCGAGCGGGCCTTTGGGGGCAGGCCGCGAAACACGCCCAGGCCAATCAGGCGCGCTTCTTCTAGTCCCGAGATGACTTCGAGGTCGAGGTCGCACCGCTCGCGGACGCGGGCGACAACGTCGTCGCGGTTCTTGGCTTCGCGTACGGCGGAGGTGGCGACGGCGCGGACATGGACGGCGCGGTGCACCCGGCACAGGCCCGCAAAGCGCTCCAACGCCCCCACCAACCGCTCGATGACCGGCTCGGGCATGGCGCCGGTATCCCAGATGCCTTCACCGGGTCTTACCGGGGCGCGTTCCTGGTGGACGATGTCGAAGGCACCGTCGTCCAAAAGGCGGACCAGCTTGAGGCGGGCGGCGTTGCTGCCGACGTCGATGCCGCCGATGACGTCGCCGACCGCGAGGGTGTGGTCGGTGCCGAGCCGTTCGCCCAGCCGGTGTGTGCGCCGTGTCATGTCCACGACGTAGCACACCCCGGGCGGCCAGGTTCGCGACGCGGGGCGGATCCCTTGCTACAACCACCAGGTCGCAGCGCCGCATCTTTGTCTTCGGACATTGACGCCGATGTCGACGCCGAGGGAGCCCGTGACGTTCGAAGACCCATCGCTTTACATCAACCGTGAACTCTCGATGCTGGCCTTTCAGCGGCGGGTGCTGGAGGAGGCCCAGGACCCGACCAACCCGCTGTATGAGCGCGTCAAGTTCACGGGCATCGTGGCCTCCAACCTCGACGAATTCTTCATGGTCCGTGTCGCTGGTGTGAAGCAGCAGTTGACGGGCAACGTCAGCGAGCGGTCCGCCGACGGCAAACTCCCGCAGGAGCAGTTGTTGCAACTGGCCCATACCGCCCAGGCGCTGGTGTCAGACCTCGACAAGGTCTTCTCCGAGTTGACGGCGTCGCTGC
>CAJBHN010000020.1 GCA_903952805.1 uncultured Myxococcales bacterium
GCGACGGTGATACCGGCGGCCTTCAGAAAGTCGCCCTTGTGCACCGCGGCCAGGCTGCCGCGGGCGATGATCTCGACGCGCTTCTTGCCGCCACCGACGAGCTCGGCTTCGGTGCCCTGGGCGACGATGTGACCGCCATGCAAAACGAGGATGCGGTCGGCGGTGTGCGTGATCTCGCCCAGGATATGGCTCGACAACAGCACCGTGTGCTTGTCCTTCAGGCCGCGAATCAGACCGCGCATGGCGACAATCTGGGCCGGGTCGAGGCCGGAGATCGGCTCGTCGAGCACCTCCAGCTTGGGTTCATGCACGATGGCCTGGGCGATGCCCACCCGTTGGCGGTAGCCATGGGACAAGGTCTCCACGAGGTCATCGGCGACGTGATGGAGGTCGGCGAGGGTCAGCACCTCGTCCACCCGACCGTCGATGCGGCCGGCGCCGACGCCGTTGAGTCGCCCGGCATACGACAGCATGTCGCGCACGCTCATGTCGCCGTAGAGCGGGGGGCGATCAGGCAAGAAGCCAATGCGCCGCCGCAGCGCGAGGGGGTCGGCCACGGCATCGACGCCGTCGACGGTGACGCTGCCCGCCGTGGGCAACAACAACCCGCACAGGATCTTCAACATGGTGGTCTTGCCGGCGCCGTTGAGCCCCAGGAAACCCACCACTTCGCCGGCGGCAATCGAGAAGCTGACCCCGTCGAGGGCCGCCTTGCTGCCGTAGTGCTTGTGCACGCCTCTGGCTTCAATCATCTGCTTGCCTCCACGACCCGGGCTCCGACCATGCCCAACGCCCCGCCAAACGCCAGCGCCATCGCTGCCTGGGACCGGGCAACGATGTCCGGACCCATCGTCACACCACGCGGAGAAACAACCCCGATCCGCGACTTCCTGCAACACGGCCCCCGCGGTACTTCTGGCTCGTGACCACGCGCCTGCCTCCCCTCCCCATGCGGCCCGCCTTTGTCGAAAAGCTGTGGGGCGGCATCAGCATTGGCCTGCTCCCCGCCAAGCAGCGACCGGGCCACACCCCGGCCCGGACCAGCGCCGTCGGCGAAAGCTGGGAAGTCGCCGACCTGCCCGAAGGGCAATCCGTCGTCGACCAGCACCCGATCTGTCGCACTTTTACCGACATGCCCCTGGGTGCCGTCGTCGCCCGCCACGGCCCCGCCCTCATCGGCACCGCCCACCCGCCGGGCCGCTTTCCCATTTTGGTCAAGCTCATCGACGCCGCCGAACCCCTCAGCGTCCAGGTGCACCCCGGCGCCGACTACGCCGCCTCCCACCCGGGGACATTTTCGAAGGACGAAGCCTGGTTGGTCGTCGACGTCAACGCCGGCGGCTGCGTGCTGCATGGCTTTGTCGACGGCGTGTCACGCGAGCTCTTTGTCGACGCCGTCAAGATGGGCCTGCCCCATGAACTGATGCGCTCGGTGCCCGTCAAGCGCGGCGACGTGCTGCACGTCAGCCCTGGCGTCGTGCACGCCATTGGTGCCGGCGTCGTCATCCTCGAGGTGCAGGAACCGTCCGACACCACATTTCGCGTCTGGGACTACAACCGCACCGACGCCAGCGGCCAGCAGCGTCCCCTGCACCTCGCCTCGGCCCTCGAGGTCGCCCGCTTTGGACCCCAGCCAGCGGCGCTCAGCACGCCTCGCACAGACGGCCAGGGCCTGACCATGCTCTGCGAGACGCGCTCGTTTTCCATGGCCGCACTCGACGTCAACGGCGACACGCCCCGCCGCTTGCCCGTGCCCACGACCCATGCGCTGGTGCTGCACGCTGAGGGTGGCGAGTGCGTGACCCTCGTCCACGACGGCGTCAGCCTGGACGTGCCCCGGGGAGGCAGCTGCGTGTTGCCGGCCTCGTGCGGCCACGTGGACTTCCCCGCGCTGGGAGCCCCTGCCCGCGTCATCGTCATGCGCTGAAGCAGACACCGGGCTCCGTCCACACCCGGGCGCCGGGCGCGCTGCCGCTTGCATTGCGTCGTGAAGCCGTCTTGTGGGATGCACGCGCTCGGGTGCTGCGCACCCATTGGTCAAAGCCTTCCCGTCTGGAGCGTCCATGTCGTCGTCCACGTTCACCCTGCGGGAGCGCTTGCGCTACGCCTTCGACAACACCCTCAGCAAGGGGACCATCGCGCTCATCGGCTGGCTGGCCATCATCAGCACGGCGACGATCATGGTCTTTGGCGCCATTCTCGCCGTCACCGGACTCAACACCGACGAAGGCACCGCTCCCGTCGAGGGCATGAGCTTCATTGAGGGTTCGTGGCAGACGCTGATGCGCACCTTCGATGCCGGCAACATGGCCGGCGACGCCGGCTGGCCCTTCCGCCTCCTGATGTTGGCGGTGACCCTGTTTGGCATCTTCGTCTTGTCGACGTTGATTGGCGTGCTGTCGGCGGGCCTTGAAGCCCAGATCGAGAAACTGCGCAAGGGCCGTGGGCGCGTCGTCGAGACCGACCACACCGTTATCCTCGGCTGGTCCGAGCAGATTTTTCCGATCATCACCGAACTCATCGAAGCCAACGCCAGCCGCAAGCATGCAGCCATCGTCATCCTGGGGGACAAAGACAAGGTCGAGATGGAAGACGTCATCCGCGATAAGGTTGAAAACTTCAAGACGACCACGGTCATCTGCCGGACCGGCAGCCCCGTCGAACCCAACGACCTGCGCATCGTCAGCATCGACACCGCCCGTTCCATCATCGTGGTGGCTCCCGATGGCGACGACGGCAGAAGCGACGACCCCGACGCCGACGTCATCAAGGCCCTGTTGGCCGTCACCAATGGCCCCGACCGCAAGGCGGAAAAGTATCATCTGATTGCCGAAATTCGGGATCCACAGAACATCGAAGTCGCCGAGATGGTCGGCAAGGACGAAGTCGAACTGGTCCTCGTTGGTGATCTGATTGCCCGCATCATGGCGCAAACATGCCGGCAGTCGGGCCTGTCTGTGGTGTACACAGAACTGCTTGATTTCGGTGGAAAAGAGATATACTTCAAGAACGAAAGAAACCTGACCGGTCGCTCGTTTCGCGATTGCTTGCTGGCCCATGAAGACGCCGCCGTCATTGGCATCCGGCCCGCGCGCGGGGCCCCGCTGTTGAACCCGCCGATGGACACGCTGCTGCAGGCGGACGATCGCCTGATCGTCATCGCCGAAGACGACGA
>CAJBHN010000021.1 GCA_903952805.1 uncultured Myxococcales bacterium
AGATCGTCTTCGCCATCGAGGCCCTTGATCCGGCTGGTGATGTCGCCGGCGAGGCTCGCTTCGTGGGGACCTGTGGCCTGCACCGCATCGACTGGCGCAACCGCAGCGCGGTCATCGGCATCGTGCTCGGCGACGTCGTCGACCGCCACCGCGGCTATGGCTCCGACGCCGTGCGATGCCTGCTGCGGCACGCCTTCGACAGCCTGGGGCTGTACCGGGTGGAGCTCGAGGTGCTCGTCGACAACGCGCCCGCCATCCGCTGCTACGAACGCCTGGGATTCATTGCCGAGGGCGTGCGGGTGGGGGCCCGCTTTCAGCACGGTCGCTTTGTGGACTTGCGACTCATGCGCCTGCGCGTGACGGAATGGTCGAGGCCCGGGCTTTCATCGCCTTCGCCGTCGTCGACCCCGACCCCGACCCCGACCCCGCCTCAACCCAGGCGCAAGCGGTCCTGAAGGGCCCGCAGCTTGAGCTCGAAGCGGACAAAGCCCGTGCGGCCCGCCCGGTCGAGACCATCGTGCAGAGACCGTTCTGCGCCGGCGGTGTCGCCAGCAGCGGCGCGAGTCTCGACGTCGCACAGGACGCCAAACAGAACGATCCGGTTCGCGTTGATCTGCACGGCAGCACGAATGCCGCGCTCAATGTCATCGCGCCCGACGGCGTCGCCGGTGCGGCACAGGGCCAGACCGCGGCACATGGCGGCTTCGGCGACCTTGAGGGCGGAGGTGGCCTTCAGGCTGAGGTCGAGGGCTTCGTCAGCCTTCTTGAGGGCGTCGGCATTGTCGGAGGCGTTGCCAGTCGCGGCTGCCCGGTCGAGGAGGATTTGGGCTTCGACGATCCGCAGGTAGGCGAGGCTCTCGACCTGGTCGAGGTCAACAAGGATGCGGGCGGCCTTGCTCGTCAGCACGAGAGCTTCATCGTAGTCGCCGACGTCCCGGCGGATGACGGCGAGGTTGTTGAGGGCCGTGGCCAACGATCGTCGGTCGCCCGCGGGCTTGGCCAACTCGATCACGCGCCGGTAGGCCGCTTCGGCCTGATCGAGCCGGTTGCGCTCGTGCGCCACCACGCCGAGGGCATTGACATAATGGCTGACGCGCAGCTTTTCGCCGCGAGCGTTGGCGGTGTGGAGGAGATGCTCGAATTCGCGCCCCGCCTCTTCCAAGTCTCCAGTCGTCAAGCGACGGGCGGCAATGGATTGGCGGGCCTGTTCTTCCTCAATCTCGTCGCCGATGGTGTGAGCCAGCTCGAGGGCATCGGTGAAATAGCGCTCGGCAAGATCGAAGCTGCCGCGTTGCTCGTAAATGAGGCCGCAGAGGCCTTTGGCTCGACAGCGAAGGGCGTGGCTCCCGCCCCGCTCGGTGCGGCTGAGAACCTCGCCCGTGTGCTGCAGGGCCGCGTCGAGATCGCCGAGCACCCGCTCGCTGGCGGCCAGCCGCAACAGCACCTCGGCCTGCAGGCTGCCATCGACGGTGCCGTACATGCGAGGAAGGCGTCGCTGGGCGAGGGTCACGCATTCGCGGTGCTCGTTG
>CAJBHN010000022.1 GCA_903952805.1 uncultured Myxococcales bacterium
GCTCGGCACCACCACCCTCAAGGCGTCGGTCTCCTTCAGGCGGGTGCTTGAGCTTCAAGCGGCCAGTGCGTTGGCGCAGCCCAGCGACCCAGAGGCGTCGCCGCCGGCACGAGTGCACCGCCGTCATCCCGGCGGCGACTCGGAGCGGTAGCGCGGCACCCAGCCCGACGGGTCTTTGAACAAACGCACACAGTGAATCGTGCTGGCCTCAGTCAATTCAAAGCGGTGGTGCTTGCCAGCAGGCACGACAATGAGGTCGCCGGGCTCGACAACGATGCGCAGCCAGCGCTCATCGTTGGCGCGGATGTCGAAGACGCCGGCTCCGGCGAGGACGAAACGGACTTCGTCTTCGTCGTGGGCATGTTCGTCGTCGAACTTTTTCAACACCACCGGGAGGTTCGGCGTCTGTGGCGACAGGGTCACCTCGTCCTGAGTACCATAGCCCCTCTTCCCCTTGAGCTCGTCGAGGACTGGCTGGAAAAGGGCGGGGTCGGTGCCCAGATGACGGTAGTGGATGCCGTTGGCTTCAAGCACCGCGACGTCGACGGCCTCGTGGCTGGTTCGGTAGATTGCACGCATGCTGCGGACCATAGCGAACTCCATCGCACCGGGGCGAACCGGGTGGCCCCCCGGCAGTCTCGCCCTCCCCATCGACGCGTGAGCAATGGCGTCGTCTCTGCTACCGTGCCGCCATGGCACGGGTAATCAAAGCAGGGGCGGGAGCACAAACCGCCCGACCAGCACGACCGGCCACCCGCGTCCTCGCCCAGGCGGACGTCAAAAAGGTCATCGAAAAAGAGATGTACCTGGCCAAGCAAGAGGCCGAAGAGCTCTTGAAGCGCGCCGAGGACGAACGCCGCGCGCTGCTGGCTGACGGCAAGCAGCTGGCCGCCCAGGCCCGCGAACAAGCCATGACCCTGGGCGCGTCCCAGGCCTTTGCCTTCGCTGCCCAGGAGGCTTTGGGAGCGTTTCGCGCCCGTGCCGACCGCTACGACGAAGCCGCCGACGACATTCGCGTACTCGCCATCGAAATCGCCACCAAGCTGCTCGGGACAAGACCCGACCTCGGCGGCGGGGACATCGACACGATTGTCCACCGCGGCCTTGCGCAGCTGCGCGCCAAACGAAAGGTCCGCGTTTTGGTGCCACCGGGGCGCAGGAGCCAGCTGCAAGACGAGCGCCCCAACTTGATGAAGGCCGTCGAAGCTCAACCCGATGTCCTGGTCGAAGAGGCCGCCGACGTCGGCCATGGCTTTGCTCGCGTCGTCACCGAGGTTGGGGGAGCTCTGTGCGCGGAAGACAGCGCCCTGGATGCCCTGGCCCAGGCCGTGAACGTGCACGAGAGTCCGCGGCAGCGCGTCAAAGGCGGTGCCGTCCAGACCACCCGCACCCGCGTGGCCCAGTCACCAACCGCCTCGCGGGGGCGCGGCGCGGCGACGGTGGAGTTCGTGAACAACGTCGACGATGTCGACGTTGCCGACGATGCCGACCACGAGCGCAGCGAACTCATCGATCGGCCGGATGATGACGACGTGGAGGATATCAGCAGCATTGCGGCCGACGTCGACGACGACAGCGTACCCGACCTCCCCGATCTGCCCGATGTGTCGAACCTCCCGGATGCCGCGTTCGAGGAAGACGACGACGACGACGACGACGACGACGACCACACGCGGGCCCTGCCCGCTCCCCTGCCCCGCCCCCTCGGAGGCATGACGGCACGTCCAGCGACGTCCCGCCCACCACCCCCGCCCACCGGTCGAGGGACGCCGCAAGTGGTCGCCGGCCACCGTTCCACCACCACCCGGGCGTTGCCCCTCGACACGCACGACCAGGTGCGCGAACCGAACAAGAAGGCCCAACCCGGGACCGACGACGACGACGACCTCGACCTCTTCACCGACGACCGCCCGTCTCGTCGCTGACTGGTGGACCCGGATTCAGGTGTGAGGGGTGTTCTTCACCTGCTCCAACAACGCCATCAACGCCGGCGTCGGCCGGACATCGTAGGCACCGCCGCGGATGTGGCCACGGGGACCAACCACCCGGGCAACGTCGGGCAAGCGTTCCAGACCGTCGCGGCAGCGGGCCCGCATGACCTCGATGATCTCGCTGCCACCGTGCGCGAAGGGCTCCTCAAGGCGCCCCCGCCGCATCGCAGGCACCAACAACGGAGTGGTGCCCACGAAGTCGTACCCTGGCTCCTGCTCGAGGCCGAGCCAGTCGAACACAAAGCGGCCATCCTGCTGCACCCGATAGACCTGATGGGCGCCGGGAAAAGTGACCTTGCCCTCGGCGAACTTGGCCACCGGGCGACCATCGATGCGCGTCAACTTGTAGACCCCGCCCAGGCTCGGGGCGTCGTCTGAGGTGGCCAGGCGGGTGCCGACACCGGCGGTGTCGAAGTCACCATTGGCGACCAGATTGTCGATTTCGTATTCGTCGAGGTCCGACGACAGCACGATCTTCAC
>CAJBHN010000023.1 GCA_903952805.1 uncultured Myxococcales bacterium
CGATCACCGCGAGGCCCATCAACGCGACCGCGCTCGCCGCGTGGGCCGTCGGCCCGACCACCACGATCGCCACCCTGACGAGGTGGAGGTCCCTCTTCACGACGACGACGATCGGCGTCGCGCCGCTCGCTGTCGCGGGCCTGCCTGGCCACCTGCTCGTCTTCGACTTTCTTCACCTGCTCGGCGGTGACGACGCCAGCGGCCAACAACTTCGCTTTGAGGTCCAACATGCCGAGCACGGTAGCGGTGTAGACAGCAGGATCAACCCCAGACGTGTCGACGACCGCCGAACCGTGGCACCTGCACGGCGGATCGCCTGCGACGTCCTGGACGACACTCACTTGCCAGCGCGGCCCTGGCCGTCGATGCCGTCGTCATGAGCATCATTGTGTGGGGCATCGCCACCTGCAGCACGGTCAAAAAGGCGCAGCGCGCCCTCGACGACCATGCCATCAGCTACCAGGCCCGCGACGTGCGCGCCGACCCGCCCACCCGCGCCGACATCGTCCGCTTCGTCGCCGGCGTCGGCGTCGTCGCCCTGAAAAACACCTCGGGGAACTCCTACCGGGCCCTGCCTGCGGCGTCACGACAGTGGAGCGACGAGGCCTGGATCGACGCCTTCGTCGCCGATCCCATGCTGCTGAAGCGCCCAATCATCGAGCGAGACGGCGTCACCGTGGGAGTCGGCTTCCGCGACGACGCCGTTGTCAGTCGCTTGCGATAAGCGAGGGAGGCGGGCTCAGCCCTGATCGTCGCTGTGGTCGTTGGGCTTTGGATCGCGAAAGCCCCACGCAATCATCTTGCGTTGCAGCGTACGGCGGTCGATGCCGACGATGCGCGACACCTCAGACACGTTGTGCAGCTCGTCGAGGAGCCGACGAATGTGGGTCTTTTCCAGTTCTTCGAGCGTGACCCGTTGGCCGGCCCTTGGCCCGTCGCCTGACGACGACATCGACAGCGACGGCAGCTCGCCGGCATGGGCGAAGGGTGAATCCTCCAACAGCTCACCGACGAGGTCGCTGTCGACCACATCGCCCACGGCAAACAGCGCCGCACGTTTCACCACGTTGATGAGCTCACGCACGTTGCCCGGCCACCCGTAGCTTCGCAGGCGCTCCTCGGCGTCGCTGGAGAACGCGAGGGCCACGTCGACGCTGCGACCAGCGGGGCGCTCGACCATCGCCCGCCTCAACCAGGCCCGCGCCAGCAAGATGATGTCGTCCTCGCGCTCCCGCAGGGGGGGCATATGCAGGGGAATCACGCTGAGCCGATAAAAGAGGTCGGCCCGAAAGCGCCCCTGTTCGACGAGGGATTTCAGATCGCGGTGGGTGGCGGCGATCACGCGCCCCTTGAACGGGCGCTCGACCTCGGCGCCCACGGCCCGGAAGCGTCGCTCCTCGATGGCCCGCAGCAGTTTGGCCTGGACGTCGAGAGGCATCTCGCCGACCTCGTCGAGAAACAGCGTGCCGTCGGCAGCTTTGTGCATCACGCCGTCTTTGGCTTCGCTGGCGACGGTAGGCACGCCCTTCCTGTGGCCGAAGAGTTCGCTCTCCAGCAGGTCGCGAGGAAGTGCCGCAGCATTCAAAGAGACAAACGGGCCGCTTCTGTTGGCCGAGCCCTGGTGCAGACGACGAGCGCAGAGTTCCTTGCCCGTCCCCGTCTCCCCCATGAGGAGCACAGGTTCCGTCGAGGGGGCGGCCCGGTCGAGGCGTTCAAGAAACGCCAGGATCACCGGGGAAGCCCCCAAAATGGCAGCGTCGGCGGCGGCGCCGTGGCTATCGGTACGAACCGCCTGGGCGAGAATGGGCAAGAGTTCGTCGGCGTCGACGGGCTTCTGCACGAAATTGACGGCGCCCAGCCGCATGGCTTCGACGGCGTCAGGGACGGTGCCGTGGCCGGTAAGCACCACCACCGGCACCCGCCGACCGAGGGTGCGACGCAGCACGTCGAGTCCGCTCACGCCAGGCATGCGCAGGTCGAGCACACAGACGTCGATGCGCCCGCCGGGTCCCATGCCCGTCTTGAGCGGTTCGATGGCGGCCTCGCCCCCCGCGAGGTCGACGACGTCAACGCCCTTGCGCGTCAAAGCTTTGGAGAGCGCCAGCCGCAAAGGGGAATCGTCGTCGACGATGAGCACGCGTGTGACCATGGGGCTGCACATAGCGAGGGAGGCCCGGGGAGTCCACGGCGGCGATGCCTCACCACTGACAAGGCAGCCCAGCAC
>CAJBHN010000024.1 GCA_903952805.1 uncultured Myxococcales bacterium
CACCCTCGTCGCGGCAGCGATAGTCTCGTCATACTTGCTGGGGGGCATGCGGTTCCTCCTGGAATGCCCCAGGATCGCACATCTACCCAAGGGTTTGGATCACACCCATTTTAAGGCGAAGGCCCCCCGTACAAACGCGGCGTGACGACATCGTGCGCCGTGCTCGGGATGGGTCCATCTCGCCTGGCACCGTCGATCTGCGTTGAGCAACCATCACGACTACCCGAGAGGAGACCAAGACAATGAACAGGACATTTGACGACGTTGAGGTCGAGCCGGACACCCGAGTGGCCTTCCAGAAGCCGACCACCGCCGGCGACATCCCCGCGCTTTACCAGCAATGGACATGGGCAGGATTCGATGCGACGTCGCTCATATTTTACAGTGAAGACGTGTCGCACCTCGATGACGTCGCGCTTGGCGCGCTCGTCGCGACGGCAGCGAAGGTGAAGTCGCCGGACGATATGACGATGAGCCGCGGCGAGAAGTACACGTTCGTGAACTTCAACTTCGTTCGTGCCGACGGGTGACGCGCTGACGAAAGCTTCTTCCTCCGACGAGAGAGTCACGGCCGCGGTCCCGTCTCGGAGTTCCCTCAGTCGTCCTTGACGATGCGCAGCCGCGCTCGGCGGAGGGCGCCTCGGCCGAGGAGCCAAGCGTTGTCGAAGATCGGCAAAGTGCCCTTGGGTACCGTCCAGTCGCCAATTGCCTCGTACTTCTCGCCGGAGTCCGGGTGGATTGAGCCTGGTGCCACGACGTAGCGGCCCGTCGACTGGAGCTGGCCCTTGTATGGAAGCGACGCCGGTGCACTCCACCCATCCTCGGGCAGCCGATAGAACCAGTGCTCGCCACGGCGCGTTTTTGTGCGCCACGGGGTCTCTGGCAGGTTCTCCCGGGCCCACGCAACGGCGGACTCGTCGTCGAGGTCGGCGACAACGATCCCCGATGCCAGGCCACAAATGATGGCGAGGCCGGCGTCGTCACCGAGGGGCTCGAGCTCTTTGACGATGACTGGAATCCGACGGGGTCGGACCTGGGCGTCGGTCCATGTGGAGTTGGCTGCAGGTTCTTTCGACCTTGGTGGGAGCGGAATGATGCTGAGGCCCAGGTCCACGAATCGCCGGGCCCGCTCGACGGGATGAAGCACATGAAGGGGGCGGCGGCTGGTCATCGCCGCAAAGCCCGTCACCTGGTCGGGGAGGGCCCCTCCATCGGTCTTTGGCTCTGATGGGGTCGTTGGGGTCGGCTTCGTTGGCGGATTCGACTTCGTCGTTGGGGTCGATGCCTTTGTCGCAGGGGGCGGCGACGTCGCGGCCTTCGACCCAGTTGCCTGGGTGTCGGCCTCTCGCCGGCGCTTTTCGTACGCTTCTTGCCGTTCAACGCGGTTTTGGCTCTCTTTGGTGAAAGCACGCCAGCGCAGGATGCGCTGTGCTGCCCGTTTGAGGGCAAGGTTGAAGTTCTCCTTGAGCCGGGCGCGCGGACGCAAGCGACCTCGCGCCTCATCCAACAGCGCTTTCAGGGCGATGTCGTCGAAAACGTCTGGCAACCCTGCCTCCTGGAGCTGGCGCCGAAGGGGAGCGTCGACAAGGATCGGCCGCACCTCGTCCATGACGAGGGAGGTCACGAGGGGAAGTTCATCGCTCCCGCGGCGTCGGCGACGTCGGGCACGGCGGATGCCGGCGGCAGGCTTTGGTGGTGAGACAGCGGCGCCCGGGGCCGGGGCCTCAAACGACAACGGAGCCTGCACCGGCAGGCGCACCTTGCGGCGCCGGCGGGGCTTTCGTTGCTTGTGCCTGGAACCAGCCAATGGGTCGTTTTCTGGCGATGGGCCTGGGCCCACGCCATCGTCTCCAAGGTCCTCGGCCCCTCGTTTGATGGGATCGGCGGACGCTGGTGGTGTCGGCGGCTGGACGACGTCGGAAGGCTCAGCTGCCAGGGGCAAAATTTCTGCTCGCCCCTCTCCCCGGACCCCACTCCCAGCGGGGGAAGCGTCCCCCGGACCCCCTCCGTCGAGCAACCCTCCGGAGATCGGGACCCACAGACTCTCCTCCTTTTGAACCAGTGAAAGACCGATCACGCCATCTCCCAGATCGGCGGTTTTTTGCCTTTCGGATTTGGCTGCTCGAGGCGGCAAAGCACCCCGTTTGGTCAGCAGGGCGAACGTGCTGCACCAGGTCCGCCCGACGCGGGAGACCTCCTGGGTCAGGAAGGCACCTTCCTTCAAGGCCGCCAAAGCGCGTTTGAGCGTCGAACGTGAAATTGGCTTCGGGATGGCCCCTGCCCCTTCGGTAGCCAGAGCCGCGTCGCGCCGAAGCTCTTGGAGGGTCGTCTCCAGACGGCCGCCTGCAGCGATGACCGCGTGCAGGACGCGGTCTGCTGCCTGGTCGATGGCGCTCAGCGGCCGGCCGCCGCTGCCACCGCCACCGCCACCGCCGTTGGAGTGGTCCCGTCGCGGGGTTGGTCCACCGGGCGAGAGGGTGGCTACCGCCCACCGAACGAGGTGCTGGAGTTCGTCACCGGACTTGCGGCGCCAGGGGAACTGGCCGTCATCGAGACAGCGGGCTTGCCAATCCCGCAGGGTCTTCAACGACTCGTGCTCGTCGAGGCCATCCCAGATGCAAGCGCACACGATGGTGAGCGCTGCTCCATGGCGGTCGCCAGAGCCCGTGGTCGCCAGGGCCCGCAGACTCGCTGGGGTCTCGAGCCACTTGGTGTTTCTGTGTTTGACGGGGCGACTGGCCTTGAAGGCCTGCCACATGGCCCCGTCGTAGCGGCCGAGGGGAATCGAGATGTCCTTGATGAGCAACGGGTCGTGGTGCTTGGCCTGCAGCAAGGACGGAGGGTCTTCGTGCAGGTCCTTGATGAGGCGCACGGGATGAGCAGGCCCCAAGGGAAACGGGATGTGCTCGAGGAGCTGTGCGTCAGCCGTTGCTGCCGTAAGTGGCTCGGCGCCAACAGCTGCGAAGGCGAAGGCGAGCTTCACGGCTGCTCGACGCCAGGCGACGAGCCCCATGGAGTAGGCCGCGGTCATGCGGTCGTGCTTGGTCTTGTCCTCAGGCGTTGCTTCCGCCTTGAGCGCACCCGGCCTGTGAAGGGGCCTGATGTGCCACAGGACGACCACCGCCCCCTGCCCTGTCACCACCAGATGCGGCTCGGGCAGACCGTGTTCGGTAACGATGGATGTGATGGGCTCCAGGAGCTCTTCGGGGTCCCTGCCCCGCAGTGGGACCCTCACCCAGAGGGAGGGGACTTCGACCAGCTGTGGCAGGGCCCGCTCGAACAGGAACCGGGACGGCGTGATGGCCCAGGCGCCGGTGAGCTCGTCGTCAGACGCTACCCACGATTCGATGCCACCGGGCCAGCGCAGGCTCTGTCGCCCACGGCGAGGCAGCCGTGTCGGCCTGCCTGGGACCGCATCGGCACGCCGCGTCGGCTCACGGCGCTGGTCCATGGAGGGCCAGCACTGAAGCCGCGAGACAGCATCGCGTCCGCCAGGAGCGGAGCGAAAGGTGGCAGTCTGAAGCGACACCACGGGCTACCCGTGGCGTCGCCCCAGAGGTACCCAAGCGCAATACGACGCGCTCAAGCACCCGCGGGGGATCGCAGGCATGCAGGTCTCCAGCGCTGTCGACTTGAGTGATTGACAGGGGGCTAGCCTGTTAGCTACCTTTTGCGTGTAGGGCGGAGGTAGCGAGCAATCGCTTCAGTCGTCAGCAGGAAGTCCACCCTTGGCCGGGTGGATTTTCTGTTTAGGGGTCAGGACTTTTTCGTCGAGGCCTCCGGCATCACGGTCAAGGGAAGTTCAGGCTGGGTTTCGCCGCCCTCCTCGAGGACAAGAGCCCTGAGGATCAACGCGCGAACCGTTGCCGAGGTGGTGACTTCAAGGCCCGGGTTGGCCTTCTCCCGCCGAACGCGGGCCCGCTCGATGGCGGCGAGCAAGTCTGGATCAAAAAGTGTAGTGACGGGCGTCGGCCGCACTTCTGCCTTGGGACGACCAACGCGCTTGGGCTGGGTGCTTGCCTTCTCGGCTGCCATTGGTGCTCCAATTTCCATCAGATGGAAACTGACTACAGATGTGGCCCGCTGGTCAAGCCCGATCAACACCGGGGCGAACAGGGGTTCGCGGATCCAGATGACGTTCTCGCCTGAACGCTTTGATCTTCCTACAGGATCGGCACCTCTACCGCTTGGGGCTCCTGCGGCCAGTCGAGGCGGATCTGCGGAGGGGATCGCCAGCCAGCAGCGCCCCCGCGACAGATCCCCTGCCTCATCAGCGATCACTGATCGATCACTCAAGTAGACAGATTCTTGATTATGTCACCTCATGCATTCAACGAGACCCTGCTTCAAGAAAGGCCGTCTCCGTCAGCAGAGAGCCCGTCGGGGTCTTCGTCGTAGGTCAACGCATGCTGGCTGCGAGCCTCTTTGACTGCAGCTCGGAAGCGCGCCTCGCTTGAAAAGACGCAGAGTGTGACGTTGAGTCCAGCCGCAAAGTGGTCGGTCCAGATGACGAGGGCGTGTTGTCCCTGCGCCACGAGGACACCACCTTCGGCCTCAAGGTGCTGGTCGAGCCACCAATCCTGACCACTATCAAGCACGTCAAACGGGACCGGCGCCGCCACGAGGATGGCCCTGAGTTCACCAAAGCCACACGACAGCGTGATGGACCAGCTGCCATCGATCCCATGCTCCCCGTCTACCATGCCAGTGCTGCTGGCGAGAGCGGCTGCCATCGGCTGCCACAAGGACGGCACCCCAGCCAGAAAGGTATCCCACGCTGCTCGTCGCTGCTTATCGTCGGCCTGGTCGTTCAACGGAACCTCCATCGGTCAATACACACACACGGCCGGCCCCAGGACGAGGCCAGCTCTCGCGTCGACAAGGAGGTAAATTAGAGGGCTGATGCGACAGGCAGCGTCGCAAGCGGTCAAAGGAGGGAGCGACACGTTGCAAGTTGAAATGGCGCTGCACGAAGGCGCCAATGTGGAACCGGTCCGCCTCTTGGATGTGGTGCCCCGCCAAGACGGGTGAACGGCTGGCTCGGCGCATTGGGTCCCCCTTATCGACCAACAAGCTCGGCGTTCGGACGACGAGTCTCACATCCATGACGGCTATTTGGACAGCAGAGCGTTTCGCTGTCACAATTAGGCTTGGTTGTAATATTTAAGGTGTGGAGACTGACCTCGACCTTGCATGGTCGTCACACGCGATTGAGCCCGTTACATTCCGATGATGTCTCTTTCGGCGGACAACCTGGTCTTGCGCATTGGCCGCCGCATCGCCGCTCTGCGGAAAGAAAAGGGTCTGACGCAGGCGCAGTTAGCCGAGCGGCTCGCGATTGCGCAGAAAAATGTCCACCGGCTTGAGAGCGGCACGCAGAACCTGACGTTGCGCACCATCGCCAAGATCGCCGACGCCATCGGCGTGGAGATTGACGACGTCCTGAGTCCTCGCAGCTCGCCTGAATTCCTGCAGGCGAGCCAAGCGGCTCTGGCAACGCAGTCCCGCCTGGCGCCCCGCCCCGTGCCAGTCTTCGACATCGTCGCCGCCGCCGGTTTTGCCCGCGATGGGCAGTTGGCCGCGGTGCAGGGTTGGGCCCTGGTCGACCAGCCGGTCGATGAGCGGCACTTTGTGGTCCGCGTCGAGGGGGACTCGATGATGCCCCAGGTCGCGCCGGGGGGCTGGTGTTTGTTTCGTCGGTGTCGGGAGCTTCCATCCCGCGGCGCCATCGTCCTCGTCGAGAAAAACCAGGAGGAGGGCGGCGGTGGCTACCTGCTCAAGCGCCTCGATCGTGTGCCTTGGTGAATGAGTTTTGCTGATGAGCACCGCTGAAAAATGTGCGTGGCTGGACCAGTCAGATTACGGAAAGGTCAACGGGAATGGCAGCAGGAAGCGCCGCCGCGGTCTGCGACCGTTCTTGTCGCATCTCCCGGGCAGTTTGCACCATGAGGTCCGCCATGCCTTTGCTTGCTGCAACGCGTCTCGACATCCGGTTCGTCGGCTTGTCTGCCCTGCCCTTCCTTCCGCGGTGGAAGTGCTTGGGCGAGCCTGTCGTGCAGGTCATTGCTGGCCCAGCCGGGGCCATCCAGCGGGCCATGGCGATGTCGTCGGCCAACGCGCCTCGGCTGGCGATCATCATTGGTGACGGCTTTGTCGACTGCGCAAACCTCCAGGTCCGGGTAGCGAGCGTTGGCGCCGCCCGGCAGGCCTGCAACGTGCTGGTGAGCCTGTCCGCTGGTCGCGCCGGCATCATTGCCGACGTCGACGCATTTGATCTTCGACAGGTGGTCGTCAGCGGCTGCGAGGAAGGAGTCATCGTCCGGCAAAGGGCCCCTACCTTGATCGAAGCTGCCCGGCGGGTCAGCGCCGAGATCGCCAACCGTCAGCATCTCACGGCATGCATCGGCCTGACGGTCGGCAATTTTGAGGGCTGTCTCAACGAGGTCAGCGAGGCGATGGCCATCCTCGGTGCCGACGGCGACGAAGCCTTGGACCTCGTTTGCTTGCTGCGCAGCCCGCCGGGTCGGTTCAACCTCCCGACGATCGAGTTCTTCGCCGGGGTAATGTGAGCAGCTCAGCAACAGGGGAATGTCGACTGGGCCAAGGCGAATCTGCCCGCGACCCATGGCGCACCCGCACCGGCCGACTCGCTCGACACCGTCTGCCGGCGGAGAAAACTCGCGCTGTGCACTGGTCCGCTCATTGCGGATGTCAGAGACTGCGTTCAATAGTCTCCTCCGCTGACTGTAGCCAAGCGGCCGCACGGCCGGAGATCGTGATTGCCTTCAAGAAACCGAGTTTCCCCGTGTGGGCAGCCTCGCGTTCTCGAGCTCACGCTCAAGCCGCTCAACCAGACCATAAGCCCGCCAGCCAACCGGCGCGCCATGTGCGAGAGCATTCCTGACGCGACGAACTTCGCTCGTGACCGCTGGCACCCGTAACCACGCGTGGTGCCCGATTGTCCCAAGCGAGGCGAGCTCCCACGGATGGTCCGGCAACGGATGGCCAGGAGGGACGATTTCGCTTTCGATTCCGCTCATGTCGCCTCGAAAGCGACTGAGTGCGCCCTCGAGCTCTTGCCGAATTTCCACCGGCAGCTCCCGCCCCACAAGGTAGTCGAGGGAAAGATCTTTAATTCGCGCCTCCATGTCTGTCAGCGGCAGCCTGAATCCGGAGCGGATTGACGGTCATGGCCGAGAAATCGCGTTGGCGGTGGACCCGCCGTATCAACGGGCGCGGCTGAAAGGGAGAAGGGCCCGTGCGACCGAATCCGTCGCAGTCCGATGGCATGGTGTGCCGCATGCCAGACCCCGGAGTGTCCCCTGCCCTGTCGTCGCCGTCGGTGCCGCCCGCAGTGCCGGGGGTCGGGCTCGCGGGGCTGCAGCTGTCCATCCTGCCCGCGGGGGTGTTGGTGGAGAGGGCCGGCCGGGCGGTGGTCGAGGTCGACGTCAGTGGCCACCGCATCGTGGTCCGGGCCCGTGGGCATGAGGTCGAGACCGAGCCGGTGACGGCCATCGGTCTATTGAACGCGGCCTGGACGATGGCCTCGGTGTTGCGCCGCGTCGTCGCCAGCACGGCCAGGGCGCCGGTTCATCGCGCGGCCCCGCTGCCCACCGTGCAGGGTCAGCTTTTTGCGACGACGCCGTCGGTGTCGGTGTCAGCCCTCCCGGTCGATGACCGAGACACCCTGATCGCGAGCCTCAAGGGCCTGTTGTTGGAGCGCTGCATCGCGGCAGCGCGGCGGCGCGAGCCCCGCATCGACGAGGCCGCTGCCATCGTGGGCGCGGTGCGTGGTCATGGGCCGCCACCCATCATGTACAGCGAGGGGGTCCTGCTGGCGCCGCATCTGATCGATGACATTCTGCGGTTTCGGGCCGCAGCCGTCGTCGTGGCGATGCTCGAACCAGCCTACGGCCGGATGGCGGCCTCCATCCACGGGCAGAATGCGCCCCTGCTGTCGTCATGGCGAAGCCTCCTCGCTCCCAACAAGGTCGTGTCGCGCGCCCTCGGCAAGACCCTCGCCGCATTGGATGAGCCAGACTTCGCCGGCGTGCCGTCGAGCCACATCTGGGCGCTGCGTCGGATCCACCTCATCGCACCCGTGAAGTCCCCCGGTATCCTTGCCGTCCTCGCTGAGCGGAGCCAGGTGGGTGGTGGTACGCAGGACCGCGACCTGCGGCTGCTGCAGCTTGTTGACGAGGCCACCATCGACGCGCTGCGCGACGAGGTGGTCCCCCCGTTTCGGCTGCAGCGGTCGCCAAAGGCGCAGCAGGTGCATACCTTGTGCGCCGTCTTGGGCGGGAGGCGCCAGGAAGCAGCCGGGGACGAGGGTTTGCCACCCGCGCTTCGCCTGCGGCGCCTGGTGCGCAGCGGGCTGGCAGAATTTGAAGAGGCCTTCAGGCGGCGTCGGGCCGATCGTGGCGCCTACGGCGGGCCGCCGTGGCTGGCGGGGGCGACGTCGAAGGGGGCGACCGCTGCGACGCCACCGATTCCCCTGCCAAACGGCCCCGGCATCCGCCTGCTCGTCACGGCCGACGACTACCTCAACGAGGGAGAGCGCATGCAGCACTGCGTGGCGATGCACTTCGGCCTCGGGCGCCGTGGTCTCGCCTACATCTTCCACGTCGACGACGGCCCCACGACGGTGCACATCAACCCCCTCGGCGTCCTCGTCGAGGCCAGGGGCGAGGCCAACGTCCGCAATGACGCCACGCGCCGAGCGGGGAGGCGGCTGGCGGCCTGGGGGGCGCCCTTGCGGCTGCTCAGCCTGGGGCACCCGATAATGTCGGTGTGGGTCGGCGCCGGGCCAGCGCTGCCGTCGGGCACGCAGCCACTGCGGCTCCTGCGCGATGTCATGGGCGCCCTCGCCGCCACCATGGCCCGGCGGTCAGCGACCGCCATCGACGCCGACGCCGCCGCCGACGCCGCCGACGCCGAGGTGCAACGCTGGCGCCCTGCGGTCCAGGCAGCCCAACAGGGCCGGGCCTGGCTTGGCGTCGACGCGGCCGGGGACGTCATGGTTATCGCTGTCGACGGTCCACCCCTGTGAACGCGCCGGGTGCGGGGGCGCTGGTAGGAGGTTGCGTGCTTGGTCCTTTGCTTCGTCGGCACACTGGGA
>CAJBHN010000025.1 GCA_903952805.1 uncultured Myxococcales bacterium
CAGGGCGAGGCCCCGCACATAGTCGCCGTTGATGCGGCTGAGGTCGGTGGCTGCAGCGGCTTGATCGGACAGGGCAAAGTACTCGTCGGGGACGACGGTGAGGTCGAAGTGTCCAGCGCCCACCGCCGGCAGACTCACGGTCTTGGTGATGACCAGGGGATCGGCGCCGTCTTCGAGCAAGTCGACTTCAAGGCGGCTCCCCCGACGCAAGGCCTCGGTCATGGCGACGGTGGCCGTACCGCGAGGGGCCACGACGAGCACATTTTCACTGGTGGTCGCGACGTCAATTTCGCCGGGCACCGGGCCCAGCTGTTCGTAGAATCCGCGCAACAGGGCGGGGTCAAGCAGCAGGGACGCCGAACGATCGCTGACGAGGCCGAAGACCCGGCTCAGCGAGCGCCCATCGGGGGCCGGTTGCTCGACCACAAAGGCGTGGCCGGTCACCTGCATGAACGGCAACTGCCGACGAGCCTCTCGCTCCAGAAACGCCAGGCGCTCGGGCCGGTCCTGCCGAGTCCCGGGCACGGCACGCACGCGGCCGTCGACCTCGCGGGCGACGCAGACGACGCCGCCATCGTCGTGGGTGCGACTGAGCATCTCGGGCCAGGCCCGGGCCCAGGCAGGCGAGCGCAACAGCGTGACGACCTCCCCTGGTTGCTCGGTGAGGTCTTCCAGCAGGGCGCCTTGCAGGAACGTATCGCCGCCGACGCCACTGGCCCGCGCTGCGGCCGCCAGGTGCCGGTAGTCGATGCGCAGGGGCGCCCCGGTGGCCCGACGAGCAAGCAGATGGTCGCCGACGACCTCAAAGCGGGCGCCAACATAGGTGCGCTCCAGCGCCTTCATGACCGACACGAAGCTGCGCAGTTCGTGCGGCACCTGACGCACCCGTCGCACCAACGACGAGAGGGGACCACAGCCGGTCCACAAGGCCTCGGCGATGATGGTGCTGGTCCCAAGCATGGCCTGGAAGCGACCGTCGGAGACGCGGACCACGCCGCCATCGTCCTCGATGATGGCGGTCAGCCCCAACTGCTCGGCAGCCTGGGAGACAGCCACCGCGATGGCTTCGATGTCGATGAAGAAGATCAATCCCGCGTCGCCGTCCAGGAGGTGCGATAATTCCCCACCCCACTCCGTCGGCGGCGGCGAAAACGGCGGACGGGCATCACGCAGGGCCGACCACGTCAGCGACGACCACTGCACGCCGCTGGTTTCGACGCTGCGCAACGCATTGTCGATGTCGTTGTCGTCGCTGGCGTCACGCTGGCTCATCGCGATGAGCCGGACGGTGGGGTCCAACTGGACCACCTGCACCCCCCGGCGCGATGCCTCCATGGCCTCCAGCATGCGGGCCTGGAAGGCGGCGGGTGGCGTCCGCGGCAGGCGTGCGAGCAGGTCGGGATCGAGGACAGGCAGCGGCGCCGTCGACTGAGACTCGCCCGACGACACCGACGCACCGCGGGTGCGTAACCAGGATCCAATACGAGAGAAAAAGCGCACGCTGGAACCGTAGCAGGTCAGGTGTGAGGGCGTCGGCGTCGCCCGCCTGGTCCCGAATCGGTCACATGTGCAGCAGGCAACTGCATATGGGCCAGCGCCGGGCGCCGCCCTTCAGGCCTTTTGCTGCTCCCTGGTCCAGGAATCCTTCAAGCCGACCACCCGGTTGAACACCGGGGCACCTGGCAGCGATTCCTTGGGATCGGCGAAGAAATAGCCGACGCGCTCCCACTGAAAGTGGGTCCCCGCCATGGCCTCGGCCACCATGGGCTCGACCTTGGCGGTGATGACCTCGCGACTGTTGGGGTTGATGTCCTTGACGAACTCCCTCTCGGCGCCAGGCGTGGCCACCGAGAAGAGCCGGTCGTACAGGCGGACCTCGACGTCCTTGCAGGCCGCCGCGCTCACCCAATGAATGGTCCCCTTGACCTTGCGGCCGTCGAGAGCATTGCCACCACGGGTGGTGGGGTCGTAGCTGCAGTGGACAGCGACGATGTTGCCGTCGGCGTCCTTGTCCACGCTCTCGGCCTTGATGAAGAAGGCGCCGCGCAGGCGGACCTCCTTGCCCGGCTGCAAGCGGAAATAGCCCTTGGGAGCGACCTCCATGAAGTCGTCGGCCTCGATGTACAGCTCGCGGCCAAAGGGAACCGACCGGGTGCCGAGTTCGGGCTTCAGCGGATGGTTCTGCAGCTCGACGTACTCCCCGGGCCCCTCGTAGTTGTCGATGATGATCTTCAACGGCTTGAGGACAGCCATGCCGCGCAAGGCCTGGTCGTTGAGGTCCTCGCGCACGCAGCCCTCCAGCACGCCCATGTCGATCCACTGGGCGCTCTTGGCGATGCCGATGGTGGTGACG
>CAJBHN010000026.1 GCA_903952805.1 uncultured Myxococcales bacterium
CCGTCACCGTCGTCGGCGGTGAGGCCATCGCTGCAGCCGACGGCATCGCCGAGGTCGTCTTCACCTCGGCTCGCGTCCAGAAGCTCTACTTCACGGTGGATCGGGCGGTGCCTGCCACGGCCGAGACCGGCGACTACACCCTGACGCTGGACTTTGGCGCGCCCGGCGAAGGCGAAGGCGAGGGCGAGGGCGAGGGCGAGGGCGAGGGCGAAGGCGAAGGCGAAGGCGAGGGCGAGGGCGAGGGCGAGGGCGAGGGCGAGGGCGAAGTGCCTCCGACTTGAGAGGTCGCGCTGCAGTGGCTACACTGCAGTCATGTGGTTCAAAGGCGTCGTCTTTCATTGCCCTGACGTCGACCTTCTCTGAGGCGCGCTGGTGCCGTCGCACGTCGACGGGCCGCGCGCCTCTCTCCATGTCGTCGGCCTCCGCTTGCCGATGAAGCCGTGATCCGCCGTGATTGCCGCCCCCGTCCCTCCGCAATCCTGCAGAACTTCACCGCCCCGGGCGGTCCACTGTCGAGGTCCATCATGGCCAACGAGACCGTTTCCGCTTCTGCTTCTTCATCCTTGCTCAACGTCGTGGGGCAGGGACCTTCGCCCATCGTCCACCTGAAGCCGCGGGTTGACGAGAGCACCTTGACCCATCGCCACCTCAAAGACGGTCCCTTCTGGCAGCAGATCCCCGCTTGGAAGGACATCGACGAAGCCACGTTCTTGTCGCACCTGTGGCAGGAGAAAAACGCCATCACCACGCCGGAGAAGCTGGTGGCCGCCGTGCGCGACCTCGCCAGCGATGACTTCATCAAAGACGTCGAGGCCGGCTTCGCCGTCGCGCCCATGGCCGTGCGCATCAGTCCCTACCTGCTCGGCCTCATCGATTGGTCCTCGCCGTACCAAGACCCCATTCGCCGCCAGTTCTTGCCGGTGAAGAGCCAGCTTGAGCCCGACCACCCATGGCTGACCCTGGATTCGCTTCACGAACAGGGCGACGCCCCGGTGCCGGGCTTGACCCACCGTTACCCCGACAAGGCCTTGTTTCTCGCCCTCGACACCTGCCCGGTCTACTGCCGGTTCTGCACCCGCAGCTACGCCGTCGGCACCGACACTGACGCCGTCGAGAAGGTCAGCCTCAAGGCCACCGATGAGCGCTGGGAGCAGGCCCTGCAGTACATCTCGGAACGCCCCGAGATCGAAGACGTCGTCGTCTCTGGCGGCGACGCCTACCGCCTGCGGGCTGACCAGATCCGCGTCATCGGCGAGCGCTTGATCGCCATGAAGCATATCCGTCGCTTCCGCTTCGCCACCAAGGGCATCGCCGTCCAGCCGATGAAGGTGTTGACCGACACGGCCTGGACCGACGCGGTCACCCACGTCGTCGACAAGGCGCGCAAGGTCCACAAGGAGGTGGTGATCCACACCCACTTCAACCATCCAAACGAAATCACGTCCATCAGCCAGCGGGCGGGCAACCTGCTGATGGAGCGTGGCATCACGGTTCGGAATCAGTGCGTGTTTCAACGCGGCGTCAACGACGACGCCGAGACCATGATTACGCTGGTGAAGAAGCTCGGCTTCATCAACGTGCACCCGTACTACGTCTACATCCACGACCTCGTCCGCGGCACCGAGGACCTCCGCACCAGCGTCGCTGCCGGCATCCAGGTCGAAAAGCGCGTGCGCGGCACGACGGCCGGCTTCAACACCCCCATGTTTGTCGTCGACGCCCCTGGTGGTGGCGGCAAACGGGACATGCACAGCCACGAGCACTACAACCGAGAGACCGGCATTTCGGTCTACACGGCGCCCAGCGTGAAGAAGGATCAGTACTTCTGCTACTTCGATCCGATCTCGTCGCTGTCGCCAGCGATCCAGAAAGACTGGGCCGACGAGAAAAAGCGGGCCCAGATGATGGACGCCGCTGTCGACCAGGCCCGGTCCAGCACGATCTGACGCTGACGTCGTCGAAAGGGGCGGCGCTGGCTCCGCAGCCGACAGCCATGGGGCCTCGGTCGGCGTCCATCAGCCTCCGCGGATGGCGGTCTCCTTGGAGATCGCCCTTGTGCCCCGGGTGTCGTCTGCTATGCAGAGCGCCTACCTGGGTCCCGCAAGAGATTCAGAGCTTTTTTTGCCCCCGACCGCCGTGAGGTGATCTGTGCCCGCCCCGTCGATGAACCACCAGCGTGAATACGAGACCATTTACATCCTTCGCACCGACATCGCCGACGATGCCGCCGTTGCGTTCATCACCAAGATGAAGGGCGTGGTCGAAAAAGAGGGCGGCAAGCACCTCAAGATCACGAACATGGGCCGCCGCAAGCTCGCTTGGGAACGCAACAAGCAGCAAAAAGGCATGTTCGTTCACCACCGTTACCTCGGTAAGCCGGGGATTGTTGCTGAGTTCGAGCGCAACCTCGCCATCGAGGAAGCGGTCATGCTTCGCCAGACCATCGTGCTGAACAAGCAGGCAAACCCTGCCGACTTCTCCGCCGAAGAAGACGTCATCAATCCCCCAATCGTCAAGGAACGCGACGAGCGCAAAGAGCGCCGCTTCGATGACGAAGGCGACGACCGCTACTTCGACCGCGATGATCGCTTCGATGACCGCGGCGACGACGAGTGAGCCCCTGGCCGGCCCCTCCTGTGGGCCGGCCTTCTCGCCCGGAACTCCGATTTTCTTGTTTTCGGTGTCAACCGAAGAATCATCAAGACTTCTTCGGTGTCAGCCGAAGAATTATCTAGACTTCTTCGGCCTGCGCCGAAGAGACCTCAGACCTCATCGTGCCGCGCATCACGCGCCGCATTCGTGGAGCGCCACATGGCCCAGAATGTTCAGATCATCCTCGCCCGTGACGTGGCGAACCTGGGCCGCCTCGGCGAGCTCGTCAGCGTTCGTCCCGGCTACGCCCGTAACTTTCTCATCCCGCAGAGCCTGGGCATGCCCGCGTCGCCCAGCCGGGTCGCCCAGTTCGATCACCAGAAGCGTGTGATTGAGCACAAGCGTCGCATCCTGCGCGCCGAGAGCGAGCAGAAGGCCAAGGCCATGGCCGGTGTCACCGTGACGCTGACGGCCAAGGTGGGCGAGCAGAACAAGCTGTTCGGTTCCATCACCAGCCGCGACGTGTCGAAGGCGTTGGCCGCCATCGGCCACAACATCCACCACAAAGACATCAAGCTGGAGGAGCCCATCCGCTCCGTCGGCAGCCACACCCTCGAGGTTCGCCTTGAAGGCGACGTCACCTCGTCGGTGAAGGTCATTGTGGTTGGCGAAATCGACCCCGACGCCGTCCAGGCCAAGGTCGTCGACGAGGCTCCTGCCGCCGAAGCCGCCACCGAGGCGTGAACCGTCAGCAATGATGGTTCGAGAAACGGGCGCCTGTGGCGCCCGTTTTGCTTTTGGGCTCCGGTCTGCGTCCCCGACCAGGGCCCAGCGGCGACGACGCCGCCGTCTCATCCCAAATGATCATTGAAGACTGACCACGTCCACCAAGAGGGCGCCAAGCGCCTCACGAGCGACGCGAGTGGGAACCACGCCGCCCCGGGGCCCGAAGGGTTCCCCTGTGGGCGAGGGGCAAGGTACATCCCAGATCTCTTTGAGCGAGCCCACTCCGTGGGCGAAGACCAAAGAGACCTCGGTTTCAGTCGGCCGGGAGTCGTGGTGGCGTCAGCGGCCGGCCAGGGCGACAGCGCGGCGGAAGGCCGGGTCGGCCCATGGCTGCGCGCCGACCCAGCTTCGACGCACCCGACCGGCGGTGTCGATCAGAAATGTCGTCGGCAGCGAGCGTACGCCCATGGCGGGTTCGACGACGATGTCGCGGTCCCAGGCCACCACGGCGGGCATCGTGCCTCCGAAATAGCGCTGCACCGCGTCCCACTCGTCGTCCACGCTGAGGGCGACGACGTCGACGTCGCCGCTGTTGCCATAGGCCAGCAGCGCCGGCAGCTCGTCGCGGCATGGTCCGCACCAGGTCGCCCACAGATGCAGCAGCGTCGGCTTGGCCCGGGGGCCGGCGAGCTGCAGGGGGCGGCCGTTTCGGACGACGACGAGGCTGGGCAGGGCGGGAAAGGCGTCGGGGGCGATGGCGCCGGTTCCGGGTGCGGTGGCTGCGGGCACCGTCGACACGGCCGCAACCGCAGGGTCGGGACCGGCGCCCAGACGGCTCGCGACGACCGCCCCGCCCAGCATGACGACGACACCGGCCGCGAAGACGCCAAGAGCGAGGGCTGGTGAGGTGGATTCTGACACGCCTGCACGATGGCACGGTCAGTCAGGGTTCGTCGCCACCACGGTGCTGGCGACTGCGGCAATGCTCCCATCGTCAGGGGTAGGTGGCGCGGGCGTAGGCGACCTGGTGGTAGGACTGGGCCCGTTGGTCGCGGATGATGTTGTAGAAACAGCGCTCGCCGTCGCCGCCGCCGTAGGGATGCAGCACGAGGGGCTCGGTCAGGGTGCGCTGCGCCAGGCTCCAGCCGGCCGGCAGAGGAACATCGAGGTCGACCACGCCATCGGCGGTGGCGTGCATGATGGCGCGTTCGCCATCGGGTCCCGCGAGTTCGACGACGTCGCCGACAAAGACCAGCTCGTGGCATTTCTCGGTGACGATGACGGCGAGCTGACCTGGCTTGACCGACTGAGGACTGCAGTCATCGGTGCTGGGGACGCAGTCGACGGCGTGGATCTTTGAGAGCTCAACCCAGCTGTGTTGGTCGAACTCGACGATGGAGCGGCAGTCGTCGCCCACGCACGACGCCGGGGTCCGGGGTGAGCGCCAAAAGCAGCTCTGCCCAAAGAGCAGGTGGCGATCGCTGTTTTTGGAGTGGCCCCAGCTCGGCATGTAGGAGGGCCAATCGGCGTCGGAGATGGCGTCGTCGCCGCCGGCGATGACGACGGTGAAGGTGCCCTGGTCGAGGACCTCCTTGGCCACTGGCGGAGGGGTGGCGCTGTTGAGGCACTCGAGTTCCGCCGGCCACCGCACGACCTCGGTGGCGTAGCTGATGCCGGCTTCGGCGGCGGTGGGGAAGTTCACGCAGCTGCCCAGACACGCCGCACTGGTCGCCGCCAGCAGCGCCATCATCCGGTCCCGTCGCATCGACATCATCGACATCATCCACATCACGGTTGTCTCCTGGTGCGCGTCGCGCCCGACCATAATGTGTCAATTGACATATTATGGCAAGTCGGGGCCGGGCGCAGGGTGTGATCGGAAACGGTGGGTGCCTACACGGTGTCCTGGGGGGCTTCGCTCTCCCAGAACGGCTCCCACCAGTCGTTTTCACGCATCACGCGGAGGGCGAGCATGGGGTTGATCGTGGCGGGTGACCAACAAGCCCCCG
>CAJBHN010000027.1 GCA_903952805.1 uncultured Myxococcales bacterium
GGACCATGATCGATGCCACCGCCGTAAAACAGGATGGTCTCCTCGGTAGCAAACGCCGCTCCGCAGGACTCCAGCGCGATGGGGTGGCGAAAGCCCCACTCAACCAGCAAATGCTTGTTGGTGGGAACAAAGACCCGCATCCCCGGGGTACCAGCGAGGAGTTGGGCGACGTGACGGGGAATGGCCTCGCAGGCAATGAGCTGAACCTCGCGGGGCCGACCGGAAAACAGCGAATGGCGCGCGCTCACCGCCGACCGCACCCGCGCCCGCACCTGGCGAGACCACAGGTAGCGGCACAGCATCTTGGAGAGGCCCTGCTCGCAACGGATGACGAGGGTGTCGTGGGTCTCGTGGTCGCGCTCGGCCTGGGACAGGGGCCGCGGCGTCAGGCCCAGCACGAGGTCCTTGAGTTGAATGCTGCGCCCGAGCTTCCGGCGATCAGGACCGGCTTCGCCGTAGAGCACCATGTCGAGGGCGTCGGCAGCGAGGTCCTCGGGGCCCGTCAAATCGTAGCCCAGGGGGCTGCGTCGATCGCGGTAGGGCACGTAGTGCTGCTCGGTGCCGGTGAAAATTCGACCCCGATGCAAGCGGGCTGATTGGGCGGCGCGGTCGGCGGCGTAGCTGCCCTGGACCTCAAAGCGCACCATCACCTCACGCCCGCCACGCTCAGAGACGGACTCCATGATGACCAGGCTCGACATCACCTCATCAAGGGACACCTCGCGCGAATAGGCGCGGAAGAAGCCGACGGCGCGGGACACGTCGGGAAAAAACAGGGCCAAGCGCCGCCCCATGATCACGCCACGCTCATCGGCGGAGAGCCCGGGACAGTGGGTGCGACCTTGACCGAGGCTGACAGGCTCCAATGACATCGGGCCGAGTGTGCACCCGACCAGTCGCCGACGGCAACGGCGACAAGCGGGCCGCCCAGGCGCGACGCAAGCCAGCTATGCTGCCAACATGGGCGCCGATGAACCGACCTCGTTGCTGGTTTCGCGCAGGGTAAGCCTGAATAGTGATGATTCTTCGGTGACTTGCGACACTTCCGTTCCGTTGAACGTCGCCCTTGAGGTGGCCTGCACCGAGGCCGAGGGTCCAGGGCGCCGCTACGCACTGTGGGTCCAGGGCTGCCCCCTGCGCTGCCCGGGCTGCTGCAACCCCGAATTCCTGGCTTTCACGCCCCGATCCCAGCGGCGGGTCGAGGACGTCGTCGCCGCCATCGACGCCGCCCGCGGCCGCGGCATCGAGGGCATCAGCTTGCTGGGCGGCGAACCCACCCGTCAGGCGGCCGGGCTCGCGCTGGTCGCCGAAGCGACCCGGGCCATGGGGCTGAGCGTCATGGTCTACAGCGGCTTCACGCTGGCCCAACTGCGCAGCGAGGGCGATGCCGACATTGACCGCCTGCTGGCCGCCACCGACCTCCTCGTCGACGGCCCCTACCTGGAGGCCCGACGCACCACCGAGCGGCGCTTCATTGGCTCCACCAATCAGGTGCTGCACGCCCTGAGCGACCGGTACCACGTCGACGACCCGGCCTTCACGGCCGACAACACCGTCGAAGTGCGACTGGTGAACAACAACAACGGCAGCAGCCAACTCATCGTCAATGGCTGGCCCACCCTCGGCGCCCGGACCCGCTGACGTGAGCACGACGACGACGACCACCACGCCACTGCGGCGCCTCGACGAGGCCCGGTTCGCGCCGTTGTCGCTGGCCATCGGCGAGGCCGACGTCTACCTCGTGGCCGAAGCGCTGCTTGGTCAGCGACGCACCGAACGCTTTGAGCAGCCCCCGCAGACGCCAGCGCCGTCGGCGACGTTGACCTTGGCGTTGGCCCGCCTGCTGCCCATTGGCCTGCTGCGCTTCATTGGGGCCCAGGGGGGCGAGAGGGCCGGGCGCGTGCTGCGTCGACGGGGCGACCGCGTCGTGCTCATCGACGTGGCCCTGGGCGACGACGACGCCTTCCACGTCGACCTCGACGACGACGCCGCCTTCAGCCTGCGGGTCTCATCGGCGTGGCCGACGGCGGTGTGGCAGCTCGCGCGCGATGTCATGCCCCTGGTGCAACCACGACCCCACGACAGAGGGGGACTGCGAGAGTTGGATCCCGCGGAGCGGCACCGGCTGCTGACGTCGTCACCACCCGCTGCGACCCTGTCCGGCGACCATCTCGCCTATGCCTGCGCCGTCGAGAGCCTGCCGAGGCTGGGCTTGCCGTCGCGCTTTGAGACCCTCATCACCCGTGGTTTTGCCGCGGGCTCCCCGCTGGCCCACCTGTATCGCCTCGACGACGTCGAACTTCGCCACCTCGACGTCGACCGGCTGCTGCAGCGCCCCCTGTCGCGCAGCCTGGAACTGCTGGGCCCGGGTCTGGCCACCGCATGGCTGCGGCAGGTGCGGCGACTGTTGAGCCACGCCGCCGACATCGACGAAGTCGTGGCCCGGGCGACGTGCATGAGCCGGCAGTTGCTTCGGCTCGTCGACGCCATGGACGCGGCAGGTCGCCTCGACCTGCTCGAAAGCGTGGTGACGTTCCTGCGTGGCCTGCCCGAGGCGATCCCCGCCGAGACCCGCAGCCGCCTGCTGCGACTGCCGGGCGTGACCACCATGGCCGATCGCGATCGGGTCGTCGGCGCCGTGGCCAGCATCTTTGGCGTCGTCGACGTCGTCGACCGCGTCGTCGGCACCATCGGCAGCGCGCGCTTTGGCGACGAGCGCTTCGTCGAAGCCCGCGCCACGGCCGGCGTCGTGGCCCCCCTGGCGAAGCACCGCGACGGCATCATTGCCGCCCGACGGGCGCTGACCGGTGTGGTGGGCTAAGCAGCAGCAGCAGAAGCTGACGTCGTCTTGGGAGGCAACATGAGTCGTGGCTATCGAGTGAGCATGGATCCCCTGAAGGTGGCCCACACCAACGTCGCCGCCAGCGACGAGCTGTGCATCCAGGTGTCGCTGCTGCCGATCCTCGGCGAAGACCGCATGCGTGAGCTGGTGCGCGAGGCCCTGGGCGCCGAGGGCTGGACCAGGTCGGACGACGGCAGCATGCACAAGACCGTCGCCCCGGGTCTGACGGCCACCTTGTCGGCGGACGGCACGTCGGTGACGGTGTCGATGACGGCGCAGCGCGCCGTGAGTGGGTCCGCCGCCAACGCCGCCGAGGCCGAACGCGCCGCGCAACACAACGCCGCGCTGGCCACAGACGAGGTCCGGCGGGTCGCCACCATGGCCCTCGCCAAAGCCGAAGGCGACGTCCGCGCCTCCCTCGATGGAAGCATCCAGCGCGTCTACCTCAAGGCCCTCGAAGAGAAGGCCCGCTCCATGGGTCAGCTGCACAGCATGGAGCGCAGCGAGAGCGCCGATGGCACCGTCGAGGTCGTGCTCAAGATCAGGACCTGACGCCCACACGGCCACCCCGGATGGCCTGAGCCATCGGCGACGCGCTCAGTTGCCGATGACGGAGCGGCCTTCGCCACAACGCAGCGCACTCGCGGTCCCGTCGCTGCTGGTGCAGGTGCTCACCACCAGGTACGTGCGGTTTTGCTCCAGGCGATCAAGGGCACAGGCCACCAGATGGTGGCTGGCAGCGCGTTCAACCACGTCGAACATGGTGTAGGCGGGCACATCGCCGTCGAGGAAGACGACGTCGCTGCCGACGTCGAAGGCGCCCACGGCCACGCGGTTGACGCCGTCACCCACGGTGGGGGTGCGGGTCCCGTCAGTGGCCTCGACCGCTTCGTCGTACAATGACCGACAGCTGCGCAGCGGTACATCAAGGGTGATGACCGTCGACGTCGACGGCAACGACGGGGTCAGCGCCTGAAACGCACAGCCACCGGGCTCAACGCACACCACCACGCCAGCGTCGTTTTCGATGTCGGCGGCGCCGTCGACACTCAACGGGGCGCTGCGACCACCGCCGGCGACGGTGGTGATGCATGGATCCGCTTGATCCTGCCGGGCGATGGGCAACGTGAAGCGGAGGCTGTGGACGCCGTCGACGATGGCCACTCGACCGGCAAGTTCGACCGCCAGCACGCTTTCGCGCGTCTCGAGCAAGGTGCCAGCGGCGTCGTAGACGCACAGCGACGGCTGGACGGTGTTGAACACCACCAGCACGCGGCCCGGCAGGCCCGGGTCGGTGGGGTCATCGACGTCAGCTTCGCCCTCACCTTCGCCTTCGCCTTCGCCGCTGGCTGGGGCATCGCAGGCAGCGCCCCCGCTGGCGACGAGGGCGACCAGGCCTGCAGCCAGCAGCTGCACCGCCTGGACGCGGGGCACGAGACGAAGGTCCAGGGCCGCGCGCATCACGTCAACCTTCGCTCGGCTTGATGGCCTTGAGCTTGTCAGCGAGGGTGTTGAGCTTTTGCTCGCCCATCTCGCGCTTCTTGTAGTCGTCGTAGGCGGCTTTGGTCTCGCCTTCGACGACGGCGCGCATGGAGACCGAGACCTTGTTGAAGCGGCGGTCGAACTGCCGGACCTCGACTTCGATCAGCTGGTTCATCTTGACGGCGTCTTGAGCGCGCTCGACGGGGTTGCCCTCGCTGTCGAGGAGGTCACGCCACGAGCAGTAGCAGGTGAGGCCCTTTTCGACCTCAAGCTGGGCGCCCTTGTCGTCGGCACGCAGCACCTTGAGGGTGTGGCGGCTACCTTCGCGGTACTTCCTCTCCCAGGCGTCAAACGGGTTGGGCTGGGTGCGCTTGATGGAACAGCCGATGCGCTGCTTGTGCACGTCGACGTTCATGACGACGGCCTCGACCTCCTGGCCGATGTTCACGATCTCCGACGGGTGCTTGGGGTGCTCGGTCCACGACAGCTCGCCGATGTGCACGAGGCCATCGACGGTGTCTGAGATCTGCAGGAAGACACCGAAGTCTGCGAGGGACTTCACCTTCGCCTTGACCACCGTGCCAACGGGGAACTGCTGGGCCACGGCCTCAAACGGGTTCTTTTCAAGGGCCCGGGTCGACAGGGAAATACGGCGGTTCTCGGCGTCGAGTCCGAGAACCTTGACGTCGACGTCCTGGCCGATGGTGAACTTCGCCGACGGGTGCTTGACCTTGGCGTAGGAGATTTCGCTCACATGAATGAGACCCTCCACGTGCTCCGAGGGCTTCGACGGCAGCGGCAACTTCACGAACGCGCCAAAGTCGGCGACGCCCACGATGGTGCCCTTGACGACGGCGCCGGGGCTGAAGGCCGCGCGCACCTCGGCCCAGGGGTCGGTGCGGAGTTGCTTGAGGCCGAGCTTGAGCTTGTGCTCCTTGACCTGCAAAACCTGCAGTTCGAGCTTCTCGCCGACCTTGAGAAGGTTGTCGATGCGACCGCCGCGGCCGCCATCCCAGGCGATGTCATCACGGTGCAGGAGGCCGTCGAGGCCGCCGACGTCGACGAAGGCGCCGTAGGGCATGATGCTGCGCACAATACCGGTGACGACGGCGCCTTCCTTGAGGGTCGCCAACTTGCCGCGGGTCTCCTTCTCGCGCTCAGCCACCAGCATGGCCCGACGGGACACGACGATGTTGCCACGCTCAAGGTCGACCTCGCCGACGAGGAAGCGGCCGGCGCTGCCGACGATCTTCTCGCCCTTGCCTGGTCCAAAGCGCGACATCGACGCCTGGCTGGCGGGCATGAAGGCGCGCACGGCGCCGTCGCTGACGTCGAAGGCTTCGTCGGTAAAGAGGGCGACCGTGTAGCCGCCCTTCACCTCGCGGACGACGGCGCCCATGATGCCGTCGTCGCTGTGACCGGCCTTGGCGATGGCATCGTGCAAGTCGAGATCGCGGGCCTGCTTGACCGACGCCTGGGGCAAGGCCTCGCCTGCAGCCGGCGGGTTGTTCAGGCGCACGCGCACCGCGGTGCCAAGCGTGAGGTCGGGGAGCTCTTCGGGTTTGACCACGGCCTTGAGGGGCTCGGCTCCCTGGGGACGGACCTCAACGACGACAGCGACGAGGCTGACCTCGACGATGACAGCATCATGCACGGCCTGCCACACGGGGGCGCCGGCCAGCGCGACCAGTTCGTCGACGTTGAATTTGGGTGGTGACTGGTCGAGAGGGCGCTGGCGCGGACCATCGCGACGGGGACCACGACGCTCGGAGCGTTCCGCCCGCTCGGAGCGTTCCGCGCGCTCCGAGGGCGCGCCGCGGTCGGCGCTGGTCGCGTCACGACGAGGACGGTCGCCACGAGGGCGCCGGTCGCCACGGGTGCGCGGACCGCGACCTTGGCCTGGGGAAGCCTGCTCGCCGGCGGGCGAGGCAGTCGGGGAGGCGGCAGCGGCGGCGGTCTGATCGTCGGTCATGCCGAACGGATGCCGGGGTCTCACCCCGGTGTAAAGCGGGCTGGGGAGAGATTGCCGACGTCGTCAGCCGATGGCGGCCGACCGGGAAGAGATGGGCGATGGAACGAGGGCCATCTCGCAAGCCTCAGGAACACTGGTCGAGCCCTTTCTACGGCGTTGCAATGCCGCCCGAGTGAGGCACGGTCCATGATTCGGACGGCTGCGGCAGGTGACGCCCTCCGAACCGGACGGAGCGACGACACAGGCTGAGGTTGGAGGGCCAGCGTGTGGGTGTGCTCAGGGCACCGACATGGGTCTGGCGACGGCGTGGCCTGCGGAGGTCACGCCTGGTGGACGTCGACGCGCTGTGGCCGCCCACAGCGTCGTCGGGGCGTGCTTGGGGGAGGGAGCGCGCAGACACAACCGCCCGAGGGAGGGCCCGAGGGGCGCGGTGTACCGAGGCTCAGCCCGCAAAGGAGACAACGACGTCCTCGCGGCTGACGCGCCCGATCCAATCCCGCATCGTACGCTCCAAAACGACCGACTGCCGGCGGAGGGCCTTGACCCGCATCCCGTCCACGACGTCACCCACCCGCACCAGATGGCTCCGCCCCGCATCATCTTCAAAGAGGGCCCGTGGGCTCGCCACCCCCGTCACCACCCCCCGCAAGGTCAGCTGGTCCAGGCGGGCGCACACCACCCCTCTCACCTCGGCACAGGCCGGACCCTCGGGCTCCAGGACCCCCAGGGGCGCAAATGGATCCCGGCCGTCAAATCCCCCTGCCAGCACGGGGGCGGCGGGGACGACGACGGCGATGACGGCAACCCAGGTGCGAACGGTCGTGGCGAGTCGGTGCATGCGGACCTCCGCAGCCAGCATCTCACAGACCATCACCTTGGGTAAATCAACCCATAACTAAGCCAGCCAGCACCCCGAAAACCCTCAGTTTTCATGAGACACTCATCACATCTAGTGCAGCCGGTCCAGTTCGCCCTTGAGGCGCTCCATGGTCTTTTGCAGCAGTTGCAAGGCCTGCACGTGGCGAGGCGCACCTTCCACGCTGACCTCGGCCAAGAACGCCGCGGCCTGGTCCAGCCCCCAGCCAAAGGGCTCAATGGCACGTGCCAGTTCGAACAGTTCCCGGGTTCGGGCGCGCACGCCTTCTTCGATGGCGCCTTTGGTGCTGCCCTCGAACTCATCAGTGCCCAAAGCGGCGTCGAGCTGCCGCTGCATGTCCACCATGGCTGCGCGGGACCGGTCGACCTCGGCAGCGATCGGACGCAGCTGCTCAAGTTCGCCGACGACACGGGCCTGCTCGTAGGTCTGGGCCTCGATGAACTGGCGCATGGCAGCGGCGTCGCCGACAGCGCGATCGGCGCGGGCTGCTTCAAGCTTGGCGTTGCCGACGGCCTCGCGCAGCTGCCCTTGAAGCTCGCCGACGGCAGCGGCCATCGGGGCCAGCTCCTCCACCATCAGCCTCAGCGTCTCCAGTTCATCCTCCTGCCCCTGTGCCCGGTGCAGTTGCGCCGCTTCGGCCTCAACGAGGCGTCTCTGCAGCGCCGCCATGGTCTGCTGCTCGTTGGACCGGTCGGCCTCGCTCTGCTGCAGGTCGTTGCGCACCAATTCAAGGTCGGCCCGCAGCCCAGCGGCTTCGCCCAACGCCAGATGGGCGAGTTCCAATTCGGCCTGCAGCTGGCGGTTGGCGGACTCGACCGCCAGACTTCGTTGACGCGCGCTGTCCACCAGGGACTGGGTCACAAACCCCTCGGCCTGCGAGGCGAGCTGGGCCTCATTCAACGCCGTCACCCGCGCCTGCGTGGCCTTCAGCTCCGCGACGAGTTGTCGCCGCATTTCCTCGCTGCTCTGGGCGAACGCTGCGCGCTCGGCCCGCTCCATGTCGACATGGCTGCTGGCCTCCTGAAGCGCTCGCCGCAGGAACTCCACCTCGGCCAGGGCTGCCGCGCTGGTGTCTCCGACCGCGCGCCTCTCCGCGGCCTCGCTCGCCACCGCCTGACGAACCATGTCGAGTTCGGTCTGCAGGTCATGAGCCTCGTCTCGCGCCGCGATGTGCTCGAGTTCTCGTTCGCGGACCTGCTGCGCGACCTCCAGCATGCGCCCTTCAGCTTCCTGCAAACGGGCACGCAGGCTGACCAGTTCCGCGTTGGCCCCGGCGAGTTCCGTGACCAGTTCCTCCAGCTGTGCCTGCGTGACCCGATCGGGGACCGGCGACGCGGACGGGAACAACGACGGCGCTGCTGACGACGACGTCACCGGCACGGCCGTCGGCGCCGTCGCATTCAGGGCCTGAAAAAACGGCATCGTCGACGCCCGAGCCCCAAACGTCGGCGCCGGCGCCGGCGCCGGCATGACCGGCATGACCGGCATGACCGGCATGGGCTGTGGAAACAGCGGCGCGGTGGGCGCTTCGCCCGTCCGGGGGGCATCAAAAAGCGACGCCAGGCTGGGTGCTGCCTTCGCTGGCCATGCACCGCCCATGCGCCTGACCAGATGCTCAGCGATCGCCACACCAGCGGTGGCCCCTGGCACAACGGTCACATTCGGCATGGCCGCCAACAGCAGGGTCATATGGGGCTCGAGGTCCGCCAGCAGCACCACGGTGGCGGGCTGGAAATGGCGAACGAGGCCGTCGACGAACCCTGGACCGGTCATGTCGGGAAGATGCTGGGCCACCACCACCGTCTGCCAGGGTTGATGGGCGAGCTGCCCCTGCCTCAAGCAATCGACGGCGAGTTGGGCGTCAACCACCAGATGACAGGACAAATCGTAGGGCAGGAACTCGACTTCGAGTCGTGCCGTTTCGACACCAACGAGCAGCACCTGGGTCATGCGTCCGTCCATTCGATGGGCAGCATGGACCGCCTGGGAGATCAAAGGGACGATGGGCGACAACGACCAGAGGCCGCCAGAACGTTCGTCGACGCCAGGCGCGGCAGGAGCGTCGACGTCGAATCGCCGACCTGCTGCCATGTCGGCACGTCAGAAGCCGAGTTCCTTCTTGCGGTCGGCGGCAGTGGAAAGCGGCGCCTGCTTGCTGTTGATGATCGGCAGCGACGGGGAGCGATCTTTGTTGATCTCGATCCAGGGCTTCAGGTTCGCCTTCTTCTCGGCGTCGCGATCCTCGTAGATCGCCTTGACCGGGCACTGGGGCTCGCAGGCGCCACAATCAATGCAGGCGTCAGGGTCGATGTAGACCATCTCGGCGTCGCCATGAAATGCGTCGACGGGACACACGGTCACGCAGTCGGTGAAGCGGCACTTCTGACAGTTTTCAGTGACGATGTAGGGCACAGCTGGCCTCCGGTCTTGATGTTGTCAACGTCGGCTACCTAGTGAGTCCGCTCCCGACCGTCAACGGTCGTCGGCAGCGGCTCGCCCGACCGCGAGCGTCTGCGACGGTATGACCCATGCAAAGCCGATCCATCCCCACCGAGGTATCCCATGAGCGCCGAGACTTTCACCGCCACCGTTTTATGGCAGCGCACCAGCGCCGACTTCTCCTACGACACCTACAACCGCGATCACCGCATTGAACTGGGCTCGGGAACCACGCTGCATGCATCGTCGGCGCCGGGCTTTCTGGGCGCAGCCGACCGGGTCAACCCCGAGGAACAGTTCGTCGCGGCTTTGTCATCGTGCCACATGCTCACCTTCCTCGCCGTGGCGGCCAAGAAGCGCTTCGTGGTCGAAGCCTACGACGACAAGGCCAGCGGCGTGCTCGACAAAAATGCCGAGGGTCGCCTGGCCATGACGCGGGTCCTGCTGCGGCCACGGGTGACATTTTCGGGCGAAAAGCCCCCGACCCCAGATGAAATCACCCAACTCCACGAGGCGGCCCATCGGGGGTGTTTCATCGCCAACAGCGTCAAGAGCGATGTGGTGTGCGAGCCCCGGCACGAATAATCAAGGGCATGGGCGATGGCCGACGTGGGGGGTCGACGCCGAACCTGACTGCGGATAACGGGGGGCATGCACCCGGCCTACTCTGCCCTTCCCGCCTCGCCCGTTGCCGCCCCCCCCTTGCCCGCTCGCCTGAGCGCGTTGTCGAGGCTGGCGTACAACTTCTATTGGTCCTGGCACCCGCGGGCCATCTCCCTCTTCAAGCGCATTGATGCGCATACCTGGAGCATCGCCCGCAATCCCGTGCCGGTCCTGCAGGCTCGGACGGATTGGAGCAGCCTCCTCGACAACCCCGAGTTCCTCTCGGAGTACGAGGTGGTCACCCGTGAGTTTGACACCTACATGGACGCCGCCTGGGACGTCCCCCGCGAAGGCGCGCCGCCGACATCGACCTGGTTTGGTCGCCTGGCCGCCGAGGAGCCCCTCAAAGCCGCCGCCCTCAAGCGCCCCATCGCCTACTTCTGCGCCGAATTCGGCCTCCACGAACACCTGCAGATCTACTCGGGCGGCCTTGGCATTCTCGCCGGCGACCACCTGAAGACCGCCAGCGACATGAACCTGCCGCTGGTGGCGGTGGGCCTGCTGTATCGCCAGGGCTATTTCCGCCAGGCCATCGACGCCGAGGGCCAGCAGGAGCACGGCTACCCCCAGCTCGACCCCGAGCATATGCCCCTGCTGCGGGTCTCCGACCCCAACACGGGTCGCCCCCTGCAGGTCAGCGTCGACCTGCCCGGTCGCAAGGTTCAGGTCGCTGTCTGGGTCGCTCGCGTGGGTCGCGTGCCCCTGCTGCTGCTGGACACCGACGTCGCTGACAACGCCGCTGCCGACCGTCCCATCACCGCCCAGCTCTACGTGCGCGGTCGCGAGATGCGCCTGCACCAGGAGCTCGTGTTGGGCGTTGGCGGCGTCCGCGCCCTGGCAGCGCTCGGCATCGAGCCCTCGGCCTGGCACCTCAACGAAGGCCATTCAGCCTTCATGCTGGTGGAGCAGCTGCGCGCGCGCATGAAGGCCGGTCAGGGCTACGCCGACGCCATGGAAGCGGTGAAGAAGCACGCCGTCTTCACCATCCACACCCCTGTCTCCGCCGGCAACGAGAAGTTCGACGCCACGCTGGTCCGCCGACTGACGGCGCCCCTGTTTGAGGGCACCGGCATCGACCCCGACCGCATCTTCGAACTTGGCCGCGGCGAGCACGGCGACCCCGCCTTCTTCGACATGACGGCGTTTTCGCTGCGCATGACGACGGTGTCCAACGCCGTGTCGCAGCTGCACGCCCACACGGCCAACGGCACCTGGAAGGAGGTCTGTGAAGGGCGCGAGATCCTCGGCGTCACCAACGGCATCCACCTGGGCAGCTGGATGGGGCAGCGCTTGCGCTGGCTTGCGGAAGACAAGTCCATCAGCCTGGAGGACCTCGGCGCCGAGCAGCGCAGTGGCCGCCTGCCGGCCATGGTCAACAGCCTCGACGACACCAAGCTGTGGGACAGCCACCAGCGTCAGAAGCTGGAGCTTTTTCACTTCGTGAAGAGCCGCCTGCGCAAGCAGCTGGCGCGCCACGGTGAGGCACCAGACACCCTTGGCGACGTCGAGAAATTCTTCGATCCCGGCGTGCTGACC
>CAJBHN010000028.1 GCA_903952805.1 uncultured Myxococcales bacterium
ATACGGGCAAAGGCGAAGGCGAAGGCGAGGGCGAGGGCGAAGGCGAAGGCGAAGGCGAAGGCGAAGGCGAAGGCGAAGGCGAAGGAGAAGGCGAAGGCGAAGGCGAAGGCGAAGGCGAGGGCGAGGTCTTCAGCGGCTGCCGCAGCAGCGTCGACTGCGACGGCGGCGCCTTCTGCGTCCACCCCGACGCCGACGTCGGCTGCGGCATCCGCCCTCCCGATTTCGACGACATCTGTGGCGGGAGCCTGCCCGCCTGCGACGCCGGCTTCACCTGCGACTTTGTCAACGACGGCTGCGGCGGAAGCCATCTCGATTGCCGCAACAGCTGCAGCCAAAACGGCGACTGCCTGGAAGAAGAGCTGTGCCGTGCCGGACGCTGTGAGGTCAGCACCTGCCAGGGCGACGGCTTCGTCTGCCCCAGCCACACCGTCTGCGGCCCCACCACCGTCGATCCCCTCACCGACGACAGCGACCACGGCTGCATCGCCATCGCCTGCGTCGACGATTCCGGCTGCAGCGTCGGCGACTTCTGCGTCAACGGCAGTTGCGCGCCCAACGGCGGCACCTGCGAGCTGCCGCGTCCCTGATGTGGGTCAAAGGCGTGCTCGCCGCGGCGCGCCCCCGGGCCGCAGCGGCGAGTGCCTTTTCCTGATCCCGGGGATCCCGGTGCAGACGGGCTTGCTCGCCAGCCCTGCTCCCCTACAAGCGTGCTCATGTCCGACGCTGCATCCTCCACCGCCGCCCATCAGGCCCACAAGCCCATTGAGTTCGTCGCCATCCCGCCGCCACCACCGGACCAGCGGGCGGCCCGGGGGGCGCGCTTCGCGACCGGCGACGAGCGCCGCACGCGCTACACGCTGCCCGACAGCCTGTCGTCGTCGTCGCCGGTTGGCTTTCGCACCCGCGTCTCCCTCAGCCAGCAAGAGGCAAGCTTGCTGCTGCAGGCCTCGTCGCTGCCGTCACCAACGGCCTTTGTGGCGTCGGAACCCATCACCGAGGCGCGCCTGTTTGACGAGGCCAGCCTCAGCCTGCTGGTGGCCCGTCAATCAACCAACTTCCGCGGCTTTCGGGACGTCATCGTCGGCGGCAGCGACGCCAATCAAGTGGCGGTGCTGCTGCGGCGGATGGCAACGTCGACGACGGCCGTCCTCGACGGTGCCAGCCATTGCCATGTGGTGCTGTCACGCCCCTACCGCACACCGTTTACGATGTTGCTGACCTTCGTGGGCCACAAGCCCGTGCAGAGCCTGCTGACCGTGCCGCTGCGCGCCCTGCGCAAGCGCTTCGCGCACCAGGACGACATCCCGACCATCGGCATCTTGCAGCAGCTGCACCTGGGCATCCTGGGCGATTGCTTTGAACGCGGGGTCGTCGTCGCCTCCGGCGGTCGCGCTCGCGCCAACGTTCACCTCGCTCCGTGCACGCCGACGTCGGTCGACGGTCAGGCGGCGCTGCGGGAGCTGGAGACGCTGGTGGGCCTGAGCGACGAGGAAAGGCGCGAAGGCTTTCACGTCGCCATCATCACCCAGGTCGGCGACGTCGACGACGCCAGCCTGCACATGGAACCGAGCACCCGCCAACGCCTGGGAGGGGCCTTGATGGCCCTGCGCAGCGAGCGCATCCAGCCCGGCATCAACCAGGAAGCCAGCGCTCCCGACGCCTATCAGCATCGACAAGACATGGACGTCCCCGACGCCCTGACCGAGCAATGTGGCCGCGCCCTCTACAACGCGTTCGCCCACTTCACGGGCGTCTCGCGCGAACAGGCCAAGCGACTCATGCTGATGGAGCGCCTGGACGTGCTGACCCCCGGCGGCAAGGAACGGCTGCGCTCGATTCGCAGCGAGCTGGAAGAAATCGCCGAGCTCGTCATCAAGGGCCTGCCGTTGTGGGCGGACCTGCCGATGGGTCGCAAGTTGTCGTCCAACACCGCCCGCGGCAAGAAGGCCTTCGCCCTCGCCGGCCAACGCATCTACGTCGGCGGCCTGTCGCGTGGCGAGGTCAAAGCAGCGGGTTTGCACTTCGACCACGCCGTGCGCGCGTTTGGCGCGGCGTCGGCGCGCGCGGCCCTCGTCGCCGAGGTGGCGGGCAGCACCGACATCCCGGCCGGCTGCGATTTGCTGGGCGGCATCTGCTTGATGGCGGGTCCCGTGAACCAAAACGACATCGGCAAGAGCTTCTTTGGCAAGGCCGACCTGCTGGCCCATGCCCA
>CAJBHN010000029.1 GCA_903952805.1 uncultured Myxococcales bacterium
GACCACGTCATCCCGCTGTACACGCCCGAGTGCCGCGGCTGCAAAAGCTGTTTGAGCCGCAAGACCAATTTGTGCACGGCCATTCGCGCCACGCAGGGCAAGGGCGTCATGCCCGACGGCACCAGCCGCTTCTCCATCGGCAAGACCAAGATCCACCACTACATGGGCTGCAGCACCTTCGCGAACCACTCGGTGCTGCCCGAGATTGCGTTGGCGAAGGTGCGTGACGACGCTCCGTTCGACAAGATTTGCTACATCGGCTGCGGCGTGACGACGGGCGTGGGCGCCGTCATCAACACCGCCAAGGTCGAGCCCGGTGCCAACGTCGTTGTCTTTGGCCTCGGCGGCATTGGCCTCAATGTCTTGCAGGGGGCGCGCCTGGCGGGCGCCAACATGATCATCGGCGTCGACTTGAACCCCGCTCGCGAAGCGATCGCCCGTCGCTTCGGCATGACCCACTTCATCAACCCCAAGGACCTCGGCGGCAAAGACGTCGTCGCCCACATCGTCGAGCTCACCGACGGCGGCGCCGACTACAGCTTCGAATGCATCGGCAACACCACGGTGATGCGTCAGGCGTTGGAGTGCTGCCATCGCGGCTGGGGCCAGAGCATCATCATCGGCGTCGCTGGCGCGGGTCAGGAGATTGCCACTCGCCCCTTCCAGCTCGTCACGGGTCGGGTGTGGAAGGGCACGGCCTTTGGCGGCGCCCGTGGTCGCACCGACGTGCCAAAGATCGTGGATTGGTACATGGACGGCAAGATCGAGATCGATCCCCTCATCACCCACACGCTGCCGCTGAGCCGCATCAACGAAGCCTTCGACCTCATGCACACCGGCGAGAGCATCCGCACCGTCGTGGAGTTCAACGCATGACGGTGCCGATGGCGTTTGCCGGCAGCGACGTCGTCGTGCGCGCCGAACACGCCTGCTTCGGCGGCGTGCAGGGCTTCTACGAACACGACAGCGTCGCCGTCGGCGGACCGATGCGCTTTGGCCTCTTTCGACCCGCCGCCAGCCACCGTGGCCAGCGGGTGCCGCTGCTGGTGTGTCTGGCGGGGCTGACCTGCACCGACGACACCTTCGCCATCAAGGCGGGGGCCCAGCGGCTGGCCGACCAGCTCGGCATCGCGCTGTTGACCCCCGACACCAGCCCCCGCCATGTGCGCTTCGACGGCGACGATGCCAGCTGGGACTTCGGCGTCGGCGCCGGCTTCTACCTCGACGCCACCCAGGCGCCGTGGTCGCAGGCGTATCGGATGGAGCGCTGGCTGATGGACGAGCTGCTGCCGTTGTTGGCCACGGCCCACGGCGTCGACGGCGACCGCATCGGCATCACCGGTCACTCGATGGGCGGTCATGGCGCGTTGACGTTGGCGTTGCGGCATCCGCGGCGTTTCACGTCGGTGTCGGCGCTGGCGCCCATCTGTGCGCCGCGGCTGGTGCCCTGGGGCCAGAAGGCATTTGCGCAGTACCTCGGCCCCGACGAGCAGGCCTGGCGTGCACACGACGCCTGCGCCCTCCTCGACGACGGCGCCCGCTTCCCCGGGTCGGCGCCGCTGGTGGATCAAGGCCTCGCCGACAAGTTCCTGGTCGAGCAGTTGCGGCCCGAAGCCCTCGAGGCGGCCGCGCTGAGGGCGGGGCAGCCCCTCATCATGCGGCGGCATCCGGGTTTCGATCACGGCTACTTCTTCATCCAGTCTGTCGTCGACGAGCACCTGCGCCACCATGCCGGGGCCTGGGGTGTGCTGGCGGGCTGAGCGCAGCGCCGGTTCGTGCAGGACATCGGCCCGTGGGGTCCGCCGGGGCCATGGTGAAGGCCGACAGCCAAACCGAAGCTGCCAACGGCCTGGAGACATTCGGCTGCGTCGATGTCATCAACGTCGCTCGGATGGGAGGGCTCGGAATCGAAGGACGGCCGGGATGGCACGAGGATTCTTGGCCGCGTCAGGTCATGAAACCGACATGGCGGGCACGCCATTGGAGAAATGCGGGTCCTGGACCGTATCGGTCGGGAAATCGAATCGGCTGGCCATCGAAACGGCCGAGGCTCTCAGCCAAAGAGCTGCGTTCGTCGCTGCTCTTCAGCAGGGCCGAACCCGAGAACTCTTTGGTCTTCGCCCACGGACGGAGCGGACCTCCTGCCGTTGACGCCCGCGCTGCCCAAATCGTACAATCGGGTCATGTACATCAGCACGACGCCAAACGCCCGCATGGCGATCGACTCGGCGACGCCTCAGCTGCAGCGGCGGGTCCGTGAGGCTTTGGACCGGCTGGACCGTCCTGGCGAGCTCCCCGAGGGCTGGACAGCCCGTCGAGCTGACGTCGGTGACCATTGGTTGATTGACGCAGGTCTCCCATTGCTTTTTGTTGTTGCATATCGACCTGACGAAGTCGCCGTTGTGTCCTTGGTTCGACGGGAGATGTTTGAATATCTGCGCGGGAACGCGTGATTCGTGAAGGAGTTCAAAGAGATTAAATTCGACTTGTCTGCTGCAGCAACTCAGCTTGATGCGTTTGAATCTCTCCTGAAGAGTAAAGCCTGGCTCGCAGAGTCAGCCGACTTGCTCCCC
>CAJBHN010000030.1 GCA_903952805.1 uncultured Myxococcales bacterium
CGACCACAGGCGCTCATTGGGAGCGATGCCTGAGACGCTGCCGAGGATCTCAAGGCTCGTCTCGCCGCCCAGCGTCGTGACATGGCTCGTCTCGGGGGCGGGGTTGTCATTCCACCAGCGGTTGAAGCCACCGACGGTGGCGGCGACGCGGACGATGCCGTCATGGGCGTCGAGGGCGAACTGACCAAGCAGGGTGCCGTCGACGCGACCGGAGCCCGTGTACGTCGTCGTCGCGCCGTCGAGGCGGAAGCGGTGGATGTTGGTGGCCTCATCGAACGCCTCGTTGCCCCAGTACCACCACCAATCCTGGGCCGGCTCGGCGAGGAGCAGCGTGTCGGTGGCGGCGTAGAGGATGGGGTAGTTCGACACGACGTGATCGGCCTCGACCGAGAGGCTCTCGCCGTCGAGACCGATGGTCAGCAGCGACGTGAAGCCGAAGGCGACGCCGTCTTGGGGGATGGACACGTTGCGGCAGGCGTCGCGGCGGAGGCTTCGCTCGACGATGCCGTTGCCATTGCGCTCAAAGAGGCGGGGGACAAAGTGCTCGACCGTCGTCGCCGCGAGGACGCGTTGGTTGGTGGCGATGGCGCGGTCGAACGCGCGGTCGATCTCGGCGTGGCGAACGGACTCGGGCACGATGGCGTCCCAGAACTCATAGGGCACGTCGAGCCAGGTCTGCAGCCCGGGTACATCGAACCACGCGTAGCTGGCCAGGCGAATGACGTCGTCGATGCGCCGCCCCGTGAGCAGGTAGCCCTCAAGGTAGAGCTCGCGCTCGACGCGGGGCGCCGCCCGGTCCTCGCCGAGGTCGAGGACGGTCACCTTCATGAGGCTCTCGCCATGGACTGTGCCGTCGTCGTTGAAAAGCAGGTCGGCGAGGGGGTCTTCGCGGTCCTGCTCCCACGCGGAGATCTGGGAGAAGACGACGGCGCGGTCGTCGCCCAGCAGGAGCTGGGTCGGCCACCCCTCGATCGTCGTCGAGGACACCGCCGCCAGCTGACCAAACTCGGGCACGCCCATGATCTCCAGGCGGTCGCCGTTGAGGGCATAGATGAAGAAGCCGTCGGTCTTGACGATGTCGGCCTCGTCGACCCCCTGCTCCTGGTTGTTGGTGCCGGAGAAGTCGACGCCCTCCTGACGACCGCCACCGTCGTTGCTGGCGTCGCCCTCGGCGGCCGGCGCGCCGTCGGTGATGCCGCCGAACCAATAGCCATCATTGTTGCGGAGCTGCTCGCGCTGCTGCAGGAGCATGGTGCGCGCACGCTCGGCCGTGTGCTGGCGGAGGTCGCCGGCGAGGGCGTCGCAGCTCTCGTAGCTCCGCAGGGCCGCGCTGCTGCGGCTGCGAGTGCCGACGTCGATGGGCGAGGGGGCGTCGGTGCAGGCGGCGCCGACGAGGGCGAGGGTCAGGGCCAACAGGCTCAGGCGATCACGATGCATGGCGGGCTCCACGGTTTCATCCACCTGCAACGCATGGCGCGTGCCAACGACGAAAGCGCATCGGGACGCGATACCGGTCGACGGCGGTCCACGTGGTGCGAGGTCGGGATAGCGACCCGCAGGTCGCATCGGCAGAAACGACAAGGGCCCACGCCGACGAGCGATGGAGCTTCGCGGTCGTCGGCGTCAAGCGCCCAGGCGCTTGCTCAGGCGTTGAACGTGAAGCCTGGTGCTGGCGTCGTCGCAGGCAATGGCGCCGGCGCAGGCGGTGCCGCCGTCGTCAAACGCATCCTGCTTTATCTGGGACTGTCTGCTGAGCCGCTCCCGGATGTGCAGGCCCAGGCTCCACCCATGACCCTCGAGCTCTGTCCCGATGCCTGAGCCGCCGCGGCGACATCGTCGTCGCCGGCGGCCACTGAGGACATTTGTGGCCGCGCACGACACCCGCTGTCAAGGTTGGCGATGCAAATGTTCAGGTGTTTGTGGGTGCGAAGGTGGCCTGGTTCTTTCCATCCGCGGCCTGCCGCTCTCGTCGTCGTTGGTGGCGTGCGTTTTTACGAGACAGCTGGAGCCGCCGAGGTATGCGCCGTTCCACACACGCACTACCGTTGCGCCGGTGTGGACGCGAGTGCGTCGGTGACGACGCACCACAAATCCCTGCAAAGGTCGATGGCGCCACCGTGAACGAACGTTTTGAACCTTCCACACCCCTTCGCGCGGGCGAGATCCGGCCTGCGCGGGCGATCGGCGCGACGACGCTGCTGCTCGAATCGCGAACCATCACGCGCGCGTTGTGGGTCGTCGCGGCGATAGCGACTGCGCTCGGGGTCCTGGCGCTGCTGGCCGATCGAGGGATCGTGACCTTGGCCGTCGGTGATCCCGGTTATTCGCCGATGGAAACGGCAATCACCAGCGGCCTCGTTGCCATGGTGTGCGTTGTGCTCGCGGCGCTGCATCGCCGAGGCATTCGGCCGGCGATCCACGTCGGGGTGCTGCTGTTGTCGCTGCTCATCGTCATCCGCTCGCCCGGATACGCGTTCGAGCGCGGGATCCCGCAGGTGATCTGGATCGGTCCGATGGTCGCATTCGCGATGACGTCGCTGCGCTTCAGCATCGTGACAACGGTCGTGACCTGGCTCGCCATCGTGCTCGTGCACGGTTCGCACGGGGCATACCATGAGCCAAGCCCGTATTTCGTCACCGCCGTCATCGCCGCGATGCTGGTCGCCGGGAAGGTGCGCCACCTTGACATCCTCGAATCCGAACGCGCCCAGGCCGACGCTGCGGTCACGGCCGCGTTGTACGACTCGTTGACCGGTCTTCCCAACCGGCGCCTCGTCACGGACCGCCTCGAGGAAGCGGTCAAGTTCGCGCGACGCAGCCAACGGAGCGTTGGCGTGCTCTTCGTCGACCTCGATCGGTTCAAGGCGGTGAACGAGATGATCGGGCACGAGCACGCGGACCACCTGCTGATCGAGGTCGCGCGTCGGATTCGCACCCGCACCCGAGGCACCGACACCGTCGCGCGCTTCGGAGCCGACGTGTTCGCTGTCCTCCTCAGCGACGTCGGGGACCGCGCCACGATCGATCGCGTTGGCGCAGACATCGTTGCCGAGCTCAGCCAATCGTTCGTGGTGGCCGGCAACCAGTTGCCACTCACGGCGAGCGTGGGCATCGCGATGTATCCCGATGACGGGCACGTCACGGATATCCTCTTGCAGCGTGCGAATCAGGCGCTCAATGTTGCAAAATCGGCGGGTGGGAATCGGCTGTCGTACTTTACGTCGGCGTTGCAAGAGGCGGCTGAAAAGCGCCTTCGCATCAGCCAGGACCTTCGCGTCGCCCTCAGCGAAGGCGAGCTGACTGTATTTTATCAGCCGATCGTTGATCTCCGTACCGGTGGCATTCATAAGGCTGAAGCACTGGTGCGGTGGAATCATCCAACGCTGGGCCTCGTGAGTCCGGCGTTGTTCATCCCGATCGCGGAGTCGACGGGCCTCATCAACGAGCTGGGCGACTGGGTTTTCGAGCAGGCCGTTGCGCAGGTGAAGAGTTGGCGAGTGCGCTTCGACGCCGCGTTTCAGATCAGCGTCAACCGCTCGCCCCTCCAGTTCCTCGCCGCGGGCACGCGCGACGCATCGACGGCGGGAACTCGTGGCCCGTCGTGGGACGACCGCTTGCGCGCCCTCGACGTCTCGGGCGACGGCATCGCGCTTGAGATCACCGAAGGCCTTCTGCTGGAGTCCAACCAGGGCGTCGCCGCGGAGCTTGAGGCGGTTCGCAACGCCGGCATGAGCATCTCCCTCGACGACTTTGGCACCGGCTATTCGTCGCTCGCGTACCTGCAACGTCACCCGATCGACGTCGTGAAGATCGATCGTGCGTTTGTCCGCGGGCTGACGGTCGGGAGCAAGAACCACGCGCTGTGCCGCGCGATCGTGACGATGGCCCACGACCTCGGGATGAAGGTCGTCGCCGAGGGCGTCGAAACCGAAACGGAGCGCGACCTCTTGCGCGACGCGGGCTGCGACTTCGCGCAGGGCTACCTGTTTGGAAAGGCCGTGCCGCCGGCGGAGTTCGAGGCTGCGCTCACCGCGACGGCGTGACGTGCGCGCGCTCACGGAGCGGCTTTGACGCGTCGGACGAGGCGCCCTCCACCGACGGCAGGCTCGAACCAGAAAACGCATCCTGCTTCATCTGGGGCTGCCTGCTGAGCTGCTCCAGGATATGCGGGCCCATGCTCCACCCATGAGCCTCGAGCTCTGTGCCAATGCCTGAGCCGCCGCGCCGACATCCTCGTCACAGGGCCGCCCTGCGGTCCCCGCGGACGCGCGTCCGCTCGGCCACAAGCAGGCGATTTTGGGCCGCGCACGACACCCGCTGTTCGGATGCCTGTTCGGATGCCTGTTCGGATGCCTGTTCGGATGACTGCCACAAACGTTCAGGTGGGCATGGGTGGGAACGTGGCCCGATTTCCCCTGTCCGCGCCCTGCTGCTCGCGCGGGATGTCGGCATGGGCGTCACACGAAGCTGCCCGCGTCGCATCCATCATGCGCAGCCTGCTAAGGTCACAGCCCGTGAGCGACCAACCTCCTCCCCAG
>CAJBHN010000031.1 GCA_903952805.1 uncultured Myxococcales bacterium
AAGACCCACACGGTGACGGCGAGGGCGACAATCGTGCCAGATTGTACGGCGAGCAACGCCGACAGGGCGGCGGTTGGATCGCGGTTCACAACATAGAGCGACGCAGCGGCGCCGACGACGCCGGCGATGACGACCCCCAGGACCAAGATGTGCCGCAATCGCGTCATATTGGCCGCGCTCTACAGCACGAGATCGCCAAGGGAAAGGCCAGCCGTACCGTCACCTGCGTCACACGCCTCCAAAAATCCGGGTGGTTTCACGCACTCGCTCATCGGATTCGGCGGCACGCAGCACCATGGCCCTTTCAAAGAGCTTCCTGACGTCCTGGGCCACGTCAAGGATGCGCTCGATTTCTTCGCGATGGACCGCCAAAACCTCAACGGTCCCCATGGCCCATGCCGTCGCCGTTCGTGGTTGCTTGTTCAACGCAGCCATCTCGCCAAAGAACTGGCCCTCACGGAGCTTGTTGATGAAGACGGGAATGCCGTTTTCGTTGCGGTGGATCTCGACTTCCCCACTCAGGATGAAGAACAGTTCATCCGCGGAGTCGCCCTCTTTCACGATGGTTTCGCCGTCGAGGAACTTGAAGACCTCGGCTTTTTTGATGAGACCCCGTCGAGCCTCTGGGGGAAGGGCGCCAATGATGGGGTTCTTCGCCAACAGCAGTTCGGCGACCCGATCCTTGTAAAACTCCAACAGCGGCCGCTTGAATGCATTGTCGGCGCTGCCGAGTTCGTCGACGGTGCTGCGGTCGATGCGAAGGAGAATCGCGTCGGAGGCGGCCTCGACGGTGGCGCTGCGCGGCGACTGCGTCAGAAAGCTGAACTCGCCAAAGAAGTCACCTTCGGTCAAGGCGGCGACGTAGACGCGACCGTTGACACCGTCGGCCAGGGCGGGGTCGTCCCTGGCGCTGGTGGCCACGACGACGCGACCGCGGCCGACAGCGTAGAGGGCGTCGCTGCGTTCGCCCTCCCGCACCAATGTGAAGCCCTGGGGCTTGCGCTCGATGCGCGACAAACGAGCCAGTCGCACAAAATCAGTGTCGGTGACGGCGCCGAGCAGCGGCGTTGCGTGCTGGGCCAGCGTCTGGTCGGTTTGCTCGACACCAAGTCCCGCGGGGTCGGCCTCTTTCACCAGGCGCCAGAAATCCTGGTCTTCGAGCGTCGCCATATGGTCGACGAGCCCCTGACGGCGATGCCCACGGAGACGGGCGAGCGTTGCCAGTTCGGCGTCGAAAGCTCTCTTGTCGACCAACGACCGCATCGCGTGCACGGCGCAGACCGCCTGTACCAACAAACCGCGGTGGGCAAAAACAGCCGACGCCGTGCGGATCGCCGCGAGCGCCTGGGGACGCTGCCCCAAAGCGGCATGGCGCTCGCCGATGTCCACCAGGGTCCACAGACTCTGCCCCTCCCGGAATTCCTGGTGCAAATCTCGCAGCCGGGGGTCGACGGGTCCGACGGTGGCGGTCAGCCCGTGGGCACGGCCCACCGGACGAGCACTCGGCGTGGCCCGTCCCCGGATTCGCGCGGCATGATGGGTGGCGCGTGACAAACCAAGCCCGGGCAACAGGGCCTCGAGGTCGGCGGCACCGAAACGACCATCGATCCACGCATCGAGAGCGGTCGCCAACACCCCTGCGCTTTTGGTCCGCAACGACAGGGGACGACGCAGAGCTTGCATGACAATGGCATCGAGACCGGCATCAATCCCGCTGCGCTTCTCGGAGGGCGGCAAGATTGGCATTTCGTTGACGCGGCCGATGGTGTCGATGGGGTAGTCGGTGGCGAAGAGTCGACCGCCAACGAGCATTTCCCACAGCACAACGCCAGTAGCCCACACATCGGCGCGCGGACCAACGTTGGACGCCATGGTTTGCTCGGGAGCCATGTACCCATATTTGCCCTTGATGGTGCCCGGCGCAGTCGTGGTGTGGAGCTTATTGCGGGCCGAGGCGATGCCGAAGTCGCCGATCTTCACGTCGCCAAGCCAGGAGATGAAGACGTTGTGGGGGCTGACATCGCGATGGACGATGCATTTGGACTCGCCCTTGTGGTCCTTCGAGATGTGGGCGGCCTCAAGCCCAGCAGCCATGCAGCGGGCAATGTAGGCGGCCGCCAACGGAGGCAAGCCAGTACCAAGCCCCTTGACGGCGCGCAGGATGTCGACGAGGTCGACGCCGTCGACGTACTCAATGGCCATGAAATAGGTCCCGTCGACCTGGCCGAAATCCAGCAACTTGACGATGTGATCGTGATCAAGCCCGATGGTGATGCGCGCCTCATCGATGAACATCGACACGAATGGTCGGCTCGTCGAATACTCAGGGAGAATTCGTTTGATGACACAGGTTCGGGCGATGCCGCCAAGCCGTGAGCGCGCGAGAAAAATCTCCGCCATGCCGCCCACCGCCAGCAAGTCTCGCAGTTCGTATCGTCCAAAGATCGTCGATTCGTTCACAAGCGGACCGTA
>CAJBHN010000032.1 GCA_903952805.1 uncultured Myxococcales bacterium
CGCCGCCGCCGCCGTCGCCGTCGTCGCCGTTGTCGCCGGTGTCGAATCGGGAGGAGGGGTGTCAGGGCGTGTGACCAGGAACATGACCGTGCCCAGGGCCAGGGCGGCGGCGATGCCGCTGCCAACGCCGACGCCAGCCAGACGGCGTGTCCTGCTGCGCTCGAGCTGCCGGACCATCGTGGGCGAGGTCTCCAGCAGACTCGACTTGGTCTGCTTGGACGATACGGCCGGCGTGTGGTGCAAGCTGAGGAGGAAATTTTCGCTGGCCGAAACGTTGCGGGTGGCTTCGTCGACAGAGTCCCCGACGACTCGCTTGACGAACACGGAGACGTCGGCTTCCGACACCCGTCGGCTTCCCTGCGACAGCCAGGCCGCGAGCTCTTCGGCGGCTTCGGCGCAACTGGCGTAGCGCCTGGTGCGGTCCCGCTCCAACATGCGCATGACGACGGTCTCAAGGTCGGGCGGAATGCCCGGCACCACCGACGACGGCGGCAGGATGCGCTGCTGAGTGACGGCTCGCAGGATCTGGATCTCGTTGTCGCCCTGGAAGAGGCGGCTGCCCGTCAGCAACTCCCACAGCACCACGCCCATGGCGAATTGGTCGGTGCGGGCGTCGACCTCCTCGCCAGTGACCTGCTCGGGCGACATGAATTGCAGCTTGCCCTTGAGCACGCCCGTCTTGGTGCGATCGAGCTTGTTGGCAGCTTTGGCGATGCCGAAGTCCACCAGCTTGGTGACGCCGTCGATGCGAACCATGATGTTCTGCGGACTGACGTCTCGGTGCACCACCTGCAGGGGCTTGCCCGTCATTTCATCGATGGCGGTGTGGGCGTGGCCAAGACCCAGCAGGGCGTCACGAGCGATGCGCACCACGAGGTGGATGGGAACTGCAACGCCCTTGACGCGCGCGACCTTCTGGATGCGCGAGAGGTTGTCGCCGCGGATGTACTCCATGGCGATGAAGTACATGCCGTTCCACAGCCCGGCCTCGAACATCTGCACGATGTTGGGGTGGTTCAGCTTGGCGGCGACGCGGGCCTCGTCGAGAAATTGATCAACAAACCCCTCCTGCTCGGCGAGCTCGGGCAGCAGGGACTTCAAGATGACGAGGCGTTCGGTGCCGCTGACGCCGCCGGTCTGGCGTGCGAGGAAGACCTCACCCATGCCCCCCAGCGCCAGGCGCCGGATGAGCTCATACTTGCCGAAGATCAGGTTGGCGGGATCGCTCATGGTCATCAGTGGGCGTCGACGGTGGCTGCCACTGTCGACTGTTCAGGGGCAGTGTCTGTGGGGAGGAGTGCAAGGTCAAGGTCTTCACCGCTCCAATTGGTGAACAGGGCCAGCACGCCAGTGACGACGGCGGCGACCCCCGCGGTGGCCCAGCTGGCAACGACGGCGACGTTCAAGCTTTCGCCAAGCTGCTGTTGGGCAACAATGTCGCGACCATCGGCAGGATTGTCGGCGGTCGCTCGGTCGAGCTTGCTGCGGAAGTCTGCGTTTTGCACGCGCGTGAGAATCGTGACGCCGGCGGCAGCGACGGTGACAGCACCGGTGACGCCGGCGGCCGTGCCAAAACCCCAAACGGGTACGGGGAGTTGGCGTGCCAGCTCGCCGGCGCTGACAGCGACGGTGGCAAACGGCTCGCCGAGCCGCTTCAACGGGCCTTTTTGATCAGCCACGATGAGGCTGGCTTCGACGGTGAAGGCGACGTCGCTCGCGGTCCATTCGCCTGGCACGACGCCGACCCAGGCGCCCCGGACATTGCGGCGCAGGGGCAAGCTCAAGAAGTCGGGCTCACCCTTCTTGCGATATTGCACGCGGACGGACCTCACCACACCACGGGGGTCGCCGACGTTGAATTCAAAGCGCAAGGGACGGCCACCGTTGGCCTCGACCGGGAGGCTGCCAACGATGTCGATGGTGGCGGCCAGCTCCTTGCGTTGCTGCGCTTCCTGGGCGTCCCTGACGGCGTCGAACTCCCCCTTGACCTTGGCGAACACGCTCTTGATCTTGGGCGGCGTGTCGTCGGGAAGGCTGAAGTCCGGCCGGACGGTGAACAACAGCAGGAAAGGTCTCTCGGCGTCGACAGGGTCGCCGACGATGGCCAGAGCGCTGCCCTGCAGTTGGTAGGCAGCAAGCTTCTGATCAAGCGTGATGTTCGGGTCGCTCAACGCCTGGGACGCGAGGGGGGCCACCAGGTCGTATTCGAGGGCGTCATACAGGCGCTGGGCCTCGGCGATGGCGTCGGGAGCCGGGCGGTGGACCAGCGGCACCGGTGCCGCCACCTGCGTTCGCCCTGGCGTCGAGGTGACCTTCTGCGCCTTGGCTGGCCTGGCGGCCTGGGTGCTGTTGGCAACAGCAAGCACAGTGGTGGCGACGATCATCCCAAGGCGCATCGGACCACGCTACCGCTTGCTGGGAGGGGGGCGCCAATCGGCAGACGGACACATGGTGATTGAGACAGCGTCATGCGGCGCTTGACCAAAAACGGTAGGTCGGTCTCAGGTACGTCCAAGACGTACACGGCGAGCGGTGACTCCGTCAGCGACCTCGTCAGCGCAGCAGGCGCATGGTTGCATTCTTGCGCCCGGCAAAGCCCAATCGCTCATACAACGCCCGGGCCCGGCGGTTGATCGGCGTGACTTCCAATTCGAGGGCGACGGCGTCGCGAAAGCGGGGCAGGCCTCCCCGCTGCAGCGCGGTGATCAACGACGTCCCCAGCCCCAGACTCCGCGACGTCGGCAGCACGAAGAGTTCGTCGACGGTGCAGACCTCGCCGTGCAGTTCATTGCTCCAAAACGAGCACAGCAGGGCGTAGCCGACGACGGCGCCGCCAACGACGGCGACGACGGCGACGCCGCGGGCGGGTTCGTTTTCGAGCACCGTCAGGGTGCGGCCGATCTGGCGGGCGGTCATCTCTTTGTGACCGGGATCTTCGATGAACAGGGCCTGGCTCATGGTGATGATTGACCGCCGGTCGGCACGGGAGGCGGTGCGCCAGGGGGC
>CAJBHN010000033.1 GCA_903952805.1 uncultured Myxococcales bacterium
GGTGGATGGCGCTGCGACCGGCATCGCCAAATACGGCCGCCATTTGCCTGGTTTTTTCGACCATCGGCCCCACCCGAATCGTATCGGTCAACACGCGCGACACCGACAGCAGCTTGAGCGCATGCCCCGTCGATGGGCAGTCAACGACGATGCGGTCGAACCGGTGCTGGTCGCTGCCGCCGAAAAAGCCACCGCTCTCGAGGCGTTCTTCGGCGTGAAACCAGAGCTTGCCCATCATTGTCAACTCGTTGAGCGATGGCACAAAGCGCAAAAACGTCCTCGTCAGGCGATTCTCGAAGACGGCCTTGTAGAGGGTCTCGAGTTTCAGCGTCATCAATGCGTACTCACGCATCGCCTGAGCCGGGTGGAGGTTCACGGTCCACAGGTTGCGGCCGGCGGGAGCGACGTCGTCACCCACTGGACCAATCCCCAGGAGGGCGGCGTGGCTGTCTTTGGCGTGCACCTGCACCAGGAGCGTTCGGTCTCCCTCCTCGACAAAGCGACGCGCCAGCGCACAAGCGATCAACGACTTCCCAACACCGCCCTTGCCGGTGATGAAGTGGATTTGGCGGGGAGTACGGGCGGCCACAAGTCAATCGCTAGCAGGGAAGCCGGCCGGCGTCGACGATGATGGCTTTGACGGCCTCGCCGACGCGGCGTGCCACCGCCGCATCGGTCAGCAGGGCGGCATGGCCCACCCCGACAATCAACTCGTGCACCCCCGCCTCACAGGTGGCTGGCGGGTAGACGATGACGTCCACATCGCTGGCAAACGAGCGAACCCGGGGCACCAGCGCTTCGAGGACGGGCAACGATTGCAGCGTCGGGCTCTGCCAGGCGAGGGACCGCAGGGGTCCCATCGGGAAGCGGGCCGCCAGCGCCGTCCCCTGGTGGGGCGTGGCCACGGTGACGGCCCCGATGACCCGCTGCCGAATGTCGTCGGCTTGAAGCAAGGCGTGACGCAAGGCCACCCCGCCCATGGAGTGCGCCACCATGACCAAACGCGCTTGCGGCGCCAGCTCGATGACCCGCCTGACAAACCGGACGATGCGTTCGCCGTGAATGGCCGGGTCACGCAAGAACCGACCGTGATCGGGTGAAACGACCGGCGCCTCGATGCCGACGTCGCGCACAGCCTCGGCCCAGCGACGCATACACGTGCCGTCCGCGGCGGTACCGTGCAGCATGACGACGACAATGTCGGCGCCGACGGCGCTCTCGGGGACGCCACTGGGAGCGTCAACACTGCGTCCGGCCCAACTCCACGTGAGGATCTCCACCGCGTGGCGGACGTCGCCAAACGATGCTTGCCACAGGGCGGCGCTGCCCCCATCGGTGGCCAGGCGCAGCACGACCGACAAGGTGACCCAGCCCGCCCACAACGCCACCGCCACCACGACGACGCTGACGGCCGCGACGACGACGACCACGCCAATGGCTCCCGCATCGGTCATCTGCGAACTCGCTTGCCGGACGGATCGCGATGGGTCAGAGACCGCAGCACTCGAAACAGGAGCGCCACCATGAGCGAGCACAACGCCGTCAAGACAATCCTGGCCCTCGGCGAAGACAGCATGGGCGAGGTCATTCGCCAGTTGCTCGCCAATGAGGGCTTCGTGACAGCCATGCAAAAAGCTGTGGTGGGCGGAATAGAAGCCAAGCGCAACATCGACAAAGGGCTCACCAGCGTCCTGGGACTGATCAATATTCCAACGGTCGAAGACGTCGACAAGGTCAGGGGCCGCCTGGCCGAAGTCGAGGAACTCGTGGCCCAACTGACGAGCCGTCTTGAGTCGCTGTCAGAGCGGCTCGACGACGAAGATGACGGCGAGGGCTGAAGATGTTCGGCTCGGTCCCGTGACCGCTGCAGGTCGTGGGGCCGACCTGCGACACCAATGCCGTCAGCCCTGGGCCTTTTTGGCCTCGAACTCGCGGATCTTGCTTTCGAGTTCATCGATTCGCCGCTTCAAAGCGTCGACATCGGCTCCATGAGAGCGGGCAGGACTTCTGGCGAAGGCATCCTTGACTCGCTCATCGATGCGCTTTTGCCAGGTCTCAAAGGCCTCGGTCGTGGAATGCACAAACTCAAGCATGACACTCTGGCGGGTTGCGTCGTCGTGGACGCCATCGCTGGCCTGGTTGACGTCGTCGCCACCAGTGGCGTCGTCCTTGCTGTCGCTTTTGTCCCGCTTCCAGAGGGTCTCCACGCGCCGTTGGGCGTCGTCTTTGATCTTGCCAACACTGAAGTTTGAGAAGGCCTCATTGCCGCTTTGAATGATGCTCCTGAGGAGCTTCAGCGGCATCTTTTGGACCTTCTTTTCCTCTTCCACGATAATCTGGGCCAGGGTGACAGCTGTGAGGTCATCCTTGCTCTTGTTGTCGACGACGCGGACGTCTTCTCCCTCTTTAATCATTTGGGAGATTTCTTCGAGCGTCACGTAACACGACCGCTCGGTGTCATAGAGCTTCCGGTTCGCGTAACGCTTAATCACCTTGGTGGTGCGCTGTGGCGTGCTCGGCGGCGGCAACTGGGTCATGGAACCGTTTCTCCGGTCTCCCTCGACGGGAATATCTTCAACACACTGCGTCGGATCGACGAGGTGTGTCAAACGCGGTGTCCAACTTCCCCTGAAGGTGTAGGCCATGAGCGCACATTCGAAATACAACCAGTCCGCCGTTTGCTTGCCATCAATCGGGACTCGTAGAGTCACGAAGTGATCATCACATGCGAGCGCTGCCAGACGCGCTTCAAGGTCGGCGACGACAAACTGGCTGCAGGCCCCGTGCGGATGCGCTGTAGCAAGTGCAACCATGTCTTTTCTGCCGGTCCTGGCGGAGCACTGGTTTCGTCGCCGGCGGGGGCGTCGCCGCCCGCGACTGCGGCCTCCCTGGTGCCCCAGCCGTCGAATCCTGGTCCGTCTCCTGGCGTCGCCCACAGCAGCACCATTCCCCCGATGTTTGGCGCGCCTCGACCGGATCCCCCTGCTGCGCCACCGGGGGGGATTGGTGCCTCGGCCCCACCAAGACCTGGGGATCCATTTTCGCCCTTTGGTGGGCTGAGTGCTTCAATGCCCCCCCGGCCCACGGACCCATTTGCGCCGAGGGCGCCATCGCGGCCACCGACCGCGAGTCCGTTTGGAGCCGCTGCCGATCCCTTCTCAGGCTTGGCGTGGCCGTCGATGCCAACGGGACCAGTCAATCCATTTGCGGCTGTCTCGTCACCGCCCCCGTCGGCGTTCACGCAGCACCCGGCCCCGCCTCCCAACGACCCATTCAGTGCCCTGGGAGCGCCCCTGACGGTGGCGGCCGCGCCGTCACCGGCGCCACGAGGATCACCCGACGTCTTCCCGTCGACGATGCCCCCCGGTTTTGCCAATCCGTTCGCGCCTCGCAGCCCGAGCATGCCTCCCACGGCCGGCTTCGACCCATTCGGGCTGGGGACCGCGACGTCCACCCCACTGTCCACCTCGCTGTCACGGCCCATACCGGCCACGCCTTTTGCGATGAGCCCGCCAACCACCGGCGAATTCGACCCTTTCGCCACGGCGAGCCCCCCCCCGGCTCCAGATCCGTTCCAGGCCGTGGTCGCTTCAGGCCCAGCTCCTTTTGGCCTCCCCTTTGGCTCCACGCCGCTGGCAGCAGCACCCTTTGCTGACTTTGTGCCCGATGACCCTTTTGCTTCGCGGAGAGCCGAAAGTCCCCCCGATCCCTTCGCCGACCAATTGGACCTCGACGGCCCCCTGTCAGCGGGAACTCGGCCATCGCCGCCGATTCCAGTCGACGACCCCTTCGCCGAAGATGTCGGTCAGGCGTTTGATGCCGATGCCCGCGCGGAACTCTTTGGCATCTCGCTGCCGCCGCCGCCGATGCCGACGACGACGCCGGTCCTCGCTTCTTCACCCCGCCTGGCTCGTACTGGGGCCGTCACGGCGCGTGTCTCGACCCCGACGGCCCAGGCCGTGCCCCTGATCAAGTCGACCGCCGAACGTATGGTGCCCGCAGTACGCGCACTGGTGTCGGCACTGCAGGCGATGGCTCTCGTGGCGTTCACCATGGTGGCCATCGTGATTGGTCGCGAAGGGTCCATCGGAGCGTTGCTGGCCTTGGACTTCAACAAGGCCTTTGCCATCAACCAGGCACCCGACGGTCTGATGATCGACGACGTCCGCATCGGCGTCCGGCACACCGCGTCCGACATGTCGCTGCTGGTCATCACAGGTGTGGTCCACCACCACGGCCAACATCCCCTGCCCGGCGTCGTGGTTGAAGCCAAGCTCGGCGATGGCGTCGTGGCTCGCGGGCAAGCATGGGCTGTCATCGACGGCATCGCCGTCGACCGCGCCCGCACCAACGACGACATTGTCGCCTTGCAGGGGGCGAGTTCGTCCTCCCCGGCGGTGTCGCCCGGTGACAGCGCTCCCTTTGCCATCATTGCCAGGGCCCCGGCTGAACCTGGTGCCGTGACGTTGACCGCGATGGTGCTGACGCCGCCGGCCGCGGCGCCTCCGGCCCCACCAGCAGAAGAGACGCAGCCCGATACCGTGGAGCCACCCGCGAAGCGGGCGCGGCCTGCACGGCCATGACCACCCTTGAACTGCCGGACAAAAGGCCACAGACCCGTGGTTTACGCGGAGATCGGCCATGACCGACATCAGAGAACTCCTCGAGACCCAGGCGGCGCCGATCGTCGTCGAACGCCTGGGCCGATCCATCGCCAACATCGCCGCCGGCCCCCAGCGGGTGGCGTACCTGGCTGATCGTCTCGACGACGCACCCGTCGCACCCCTGGTCAAGGTCATCGCCTGCGCCCAGCGCGAGTGCGTCCGAGGCAGTGTTGAGGCCCGGGTCTTCGTCAACGCCTTCACCGAGGTTGTCGAGGCCAAACGCTTGACCCGCGAAACCCGCGCCGCCCTCGTCGCCACGGCCATCGCCCTGGGCGAAGACGCGGTCGTTGCCCTCGTCGAAGACCCCGCCGCCAACGACCTCCCCGTCGACGGCGTCCGCGGCCGCGCTCGCAAGGGAAGCCTCGCCGAAGAGGGTGAAACCCTCGGGCGTCGAAAAACGCTGGCGCGAACCGCCACCGGGGACCTTTTGCTGCGGGTCCTCGACGACCCCGACCCCCAGGTCATCCAAAACGCGATGCTCAACCCGCAACTCACCGAGCACCTCGCCGTCCGCGTGGCCGCTCGTCGACCGGTGTCGCCCGGGGTGCTCGACGCCGTATCACGGTCCCGCTTTGCCAATGCTGCCGCCGTCCGTCGGGCCCTGGTGCTGAACCCCGACTGCCCCCAAAAACTCGCCCAACGGCTCGTGTCGACCATGACGCCGGTGGACCTGCACGACGTCGTGCATGCTCGTGAACTCTCAAAGGAGGTACGGAGCATCGCCCGGCGCCTGCTGGACTCCCGCTGATGCTGAAAATCGCTCTCGTCGTCGTGCTCATGGTGTTGCTGTTTGGCGGAGGCGGACAGCGCGTTCGTTCTCTGCTCACCGCGAGCAAAAGGGCCAAGAAGGACTTTGACGACGCCAAAGGCCGCGCCGAAGACCCCGTCGGCCACGCTCGTGAAGTCGGTGGCCGGGTGGTGAACGACAACGGTCCCAAACGACCGAGCGTGTAGCCATGTGTAGGTAAAAACCTACCAGCCGGACCGAGGCGGCCAGAGAGTGGCTTTCGCGAGCCCGACGTCACACAATGGTCTGGTGAACGACGACGGCGACCATCGCCAGCA